>CALDSL010000132.1 GCA_937920255.1 uncultured Anaerolineaceae bacterium
GCAGCCTTTCGTCAATGATTAGACGAATATTACCGGAATTATCGGCGAAAAGCAATAAGAGCAGGAGCGCAAGCCTGTCACAGTCCTTTACCGGAAATAAACCAATTCGCGCCGGAAATTTGCTATGGTTGCATGACATCAATGACCAAGGCTATATGAAAAGGAACGCTACATGCAGCTCAAAATCAGCTTAAATCGCAGTTTATTCCCCGTGCTACTCCTCGCCTTGCTGGCGGGGTGCGCGCCCGGTATCGCGCAAACCCCGGCCGCCGAAAGCGAAGAGCAGGCAACCGCCGCGGCAGTGACGGCAGCCGCCTCCGCCAGTGGCAGTCAAGATAGCCATGGCAACGATGCTGCTCCGAACTACGCGGTTGTGTTCCCGCAGGATCTCGTTAACCGTATCGACATCACCCTCACCGCCCAGGCCTGGTCCGATTTGCAATCCGAAATGGAAGAGCAATTCGGGCAGCCAGGTGATGGTGATATGCGCCCCGGTCCTGGTCAGCCGCCGCGGGATACGGGCCAACGGCCACCCGATTTACTGCCGGGCGACCAACCTCCGGGCGACCAACCCCCAGGTGGCTGGCCTCCACTCCAGGCAGGTACCCAGCAGCCACCCGACATGGAAAATTTTTCCCGCGGAGGCGGCATGGGGCCGCGCGGCGGTTTGGATTTTGGCGATACCAGCTATGTCGAAAGCACGATCAGCTTTAACGGCGAAACCTGGGAGCATGTTGGTTTTCGCTACAGCGGCAACTCCACCCTGCAGAATTCGTGGCGCAGTGGCACAAAAAAGATCTCCTTCCGTCTCGATTTCGACGAGTTCGAAGATGACTTCCCCGCCACAAAGAACCAGCGATTTTTTGGCTTCAAACAGCTTTCCTTCAAGAGCAACGCCATGGACAGCTCGTACTTGCGCGAAAAAGTGACCGCCGATATCTTCCGTGAGGCGGGAGTGGTATCTTCTCAGACCGCGTTTTACGAAGTCTATGTTGATTACGGTGAAGGCCAACAGTACTTTGGCCTGTATACCGTGGTAGAGATCGTGGACGATACGGTCATAAAGTCTCAATTCGCCAGCGATAGCGGCAATGTCTATAAACCCGAAGGATCCGGCGCAGCGTTCGTGGAAGGCACGTTTACCGAAGAGTCATTTGAAAAACAAACCAACGACAAAGAAGGTGATTGGAGCGACATTGAGGCTGTCTTTGCTGCCCTGCATTCCGATTTGCGCGTCAGCGACCCGGCTGCCTGGCGTGCCGGGCTCGAGCGGGTTTTTAACACCGGCGCCTTCATCCGCTGGCTGGCCGCCGATACGATCATCCAGAACTGGGATACCTACGGAGCAATGGCGCACAACTATTACCTGTACACCGATCCATCGGATGGAAAGGTGACCTGGATTCCCTGGGATAACAACATGGCGCTAAGCGCAAGTGGAATGGCTCCCGCAGGGCGAGACCGCGGGCGTGGAGGCCAATCGGTGCGCGCGCTCGATCTGAGCACGGTTGGAGAGCAGTGGCCGCTGATCCGTTACTTGATGGATGATCCGGTGTACCAGGCGCAGTATCGCCAGGACCTGCAGGAGATGATCCAGAGCGTGTGGCTGCCGGAAAAATTGACAGCCACCTACCAGCGCTACCACGACCTGATCGCGCCGTACGTAGAGAAAGAAAACACTGGCTACACCCAACTCAGCTCGCCGGATGAATTCGATCAGGCCCTGAACGAGCTGATCCAGCACACCCAAGAGCGATACGAGGCGGTGAAGACCTTCCTGGCAAGCCAGTAAGCCGTTCTTATATTTTCCCCAGCCCCTTTAACACCCTTTCCGGCACCAGAGGGAACTGGTCAAACCACACGCCCGTAGCGGCGTGCACCGCCGCGGTGATGGCCG
>CALDSL010000133.1 GCA_937920255.1 uncultured Anaerolineaceae bacterium
CGATCAGTTCGACCACCGATTCGATCTTTGTGACCATCGAGCACGATTGGGACGCCATCCGCGAGCGAATAGCGCCCCTGGTGGAAAACGTTGCCGCCGCCGTCGCCGGCCAGCCGGCCGTGTGCGATTGATATTGTTCTTAATTCAACGTCTCGATCACCTGCCCGTCGAGGGTGAGGAATTTGCGCATCACCTGCACCGTCAGGCACGAATGCGCCGGGAGGATCACCGCCAGGCTGCCGATGGGGAAGCGGGCAAAGGCCGCGCGCGGCACTTTGAGGATGCCGTGTTCCTGCGAGAGCGAGGACACGTACGCGCCTTCGACCGGCGCGGACCAACCGCCGGCGGATGGCTGCGCCACCAGACCGTAGACGCGCCGGTCGCCATCCTGCACGAAGTCTTTGGACAGGTGGATCGCGCCGCCGTAGACCACAATTTCTTCGCGCTCGGGATGGCGCGCCACCACCGGGCAGGCCACCGCCACGGCGATATCTTCGGCGCGGCACACCTGGCGCAGGTACTGGTGCGAATCGTAGAAGACAAAATTGCCCGGGCGGATCTCATCCACCGCGCCCAGGTCGGGCGCCAGCGTTGCGGCGGGCGTGTCGCCCACCGAAAGCTCGCACGGCAGCCCGGCCGCCTGCACCGCGCGGCGCAGCGCATCCATGCGTTCGACCGATTCGTGGTAGACCTTGCCGATTGCTTCCGCGCCAACCGCCGCATAGGTATGCCCGGCGTGGGTCAGCAGGCCCTGAAAGCGCAGCTTACTGCCTGCCGCGGCCACCGACTGCGCCAGGCTGACGATCTCGTGTGCAGCGCTCCACTGCAAGCCGGTGCGGTTGGCTCCGGCGTTGACCTTGATCCAGATGTTCACCGGTGTCGATAGCTTGCGGTTGAGCAGCCCGGCCGTCTCGGTCGATTCGACCAGCAGGTTGAGCTGGATTCGCTCCGCCAGGCGGTTGATGGCGTCCATTTCGCGCACGTTGACCGGGAAAGCGACGGTGATATCGTCCCAGCCGGCGGCCGCGAAATACTCGGCCATCTCCAGCGACGATGCGGTGATGGCGGTCACGCCGTGCGGGCGGAACCATTCGCCAATCGCTGTGGACTGGTGGGTCTTGAAATGGGGTCGGAAGCGCACGCCAGCCGCGCGGGCTTTATCGGCCATGCGCGCGATATTGCGCCGGGTTGTTTCGACGTTGAGCAGCAGCGTCGGTTTGCAGATTCGGTCATAGATTTCCATCGGAGCCGGCTCCTTTGCCTCGGATATGTTGCAATTATACGCCTTGTTGTACGATAATATGCTCACCCGCAATGCTGCCTTCCGGCAGCAACTGGCGCGGGCAAGAGGAGGATATGCAATGACAACTGCAACACAATACCACTATAAGATTCAGGAGCTTGATGTAGATGCGCTCAAGAGCGGCGCGGACAGCCAGGCTGTCCAGGCGGCCGGGGATGCCCTGCGGCAGATCGAGCAGGACATCCAGCGCGAAATCCGCGTGATCCAGATCCAGTACCAGTCACGCATCGACGCCGCCAACCGTGGCGGCAGCAGCCAGATTATGGCATCCAACCGGCAGACGGGCAGCGAACGCCGCCGCGCCGAACAGGTGGAAAAGCTGGAGGCCGAGCGCGACGCCAAGCTCCAGCCGTATCAGGAAGTGCTGGACCAGGTGACGGAACATCTCCGCGGGCTGGAAAACCCCGGCGCAGACTGAGACTCGAAGGGTATGACGGCGGCATGACAGCGTCGCAGGAGCCAAAAACCCGGCCAGTGGCGCGCGCGCAGCGCGCCTTGCTGGTGTTTAATCCCCAGGCGGGTGATGCCGCCGCCTCCCCCGAGGAACTACTGGAAATCCTCAGCCTGATGCAGTTCTGGAATTTCCAGCCGGAAGTGCATATCGTCACCACCGAAACCGAAACCGCGGCGGTAGTGCGCGCAGCGCTGCGGCGCGGCGTGCGCCTGGTGGTCGCCGCGGGCGGTGACGGGACGATTGAAAGCACGGCCCAGGCGCTGGTGGATACAGACGCCGTGCTGGGTGTCCTTCCCAAAGGGACGCGCAATAACCTGGCGCTCAGCCTGGGTATCCCGCAAGACCTGGGCGCGGCGGTCGAACTGCTGCGCCGCGGCCGCATCCTGCGCATGGACGTGGGCCGCGCGGTATGCGGCGGCAGCAGCGCCTGGTTTCTGGAAACCAGCAGCATCGGGTTGCTGCCGGCGATCTACCCCGCCGCGGATGATATCCAGCACGGCAACCTGGCGCGCATCACCGAGCTGTTGTCTACGCTGGTCACCTACCAGCCGGCCAGCCTGCGTTTGACGCTCGACGGCGGCGCGCCGGTGGACATGCAGGGTTACCTGGTGCTGATCGCCAATGCGCCCTACTTTGGGGCCAACATCCAGGTTTCGCCGTTCGTTTCCTTTCAGGACGGCTGGCTGGATGTGTTCCTGTTCCCGTTTTTGAGCAAGCTGGATCTGCTTGGCATAGCCGCCACGCAGATCGCTGTGGGCGGCGCGGAAGACTCGCGCATTGTGCATTACCGCGTCAAGCGCGCGCAGATCGAAGCCGACCCGGCCATGCACGTCACCGCCGACGGCACGTCACTGGGGGTTGGGCCGCTTACGGCCGAGATCCATCCCAGCGGCCTGCGGGTGATCACCGGGTTGGGAGAGCAACCATGAAACGCCGCTACCTGGGCCGCCGGCGCAGCCAGCATTCCGCGCCAAAAATACTAACGCCCGAGCAGCGCCGGTTATGGATCAAATGGCGGCGACGGGTTTTGCTGCTGGTCAACGCCCTGGCGCTGGCGGTTTTCCTGGCCATCCTGCCCGAAGGCGCACGCGGTTCGCTGCTGCGCTCGTTCCTGGAACAGCGCACGCTGATCGTGCTGCTGTTTTCATTCGCGTTGCTGATGCTCTCACTGCTGTGGACTGCCGGCGAGCACATGGACTCATGGCTGTTCCTGTTTTTCAATCTGCGCGGGTACCGTCCCGCCTGGCTGGACCGGGTGATGTGGGTCTTGACCCAGCT
>CALDSL010000134.1 GCA_937920255.1 uncultured Anaerolineaceae bacterium
TGTGCCGACGGCATTCAGCTTTTCTTCCTGGCCGTAATAGGGTTTCATCAGCAGGCGCACCTTCTTGACCATGCGCGTCAGAAGCCGGCTTTCAAGGGTTAGCACCAGTTCTTGTTCTCTCCCCAACAGCGCTTTTCCGCGTTTGATGGCGAGCAACTCGCCGATCAATTCTCCTTCGGGCTGGTATGCTTCGACCATAAATTTTTTGAGCAGCTCGGCATACGCCTTGGCGTCGGCTTCGCTGGTACATTCCAGCGGCATCGAAGGCGGAACGGGAACCGCGAGATTGGGATTCTTGAGCAGTTGTTTGGCTTGCTGGAACAGGGCTTTCTCGCTTTCGTTCAGCTTCTGGTACATCTGCTCCATGATCTGTTCCTGCTCGACCCAGGTGAGGTAGACCGTGCTGAAGTGCGAGATCGAAGCCACGGCCGGTGCGTCCATGTTCGCCACCCCAATAGCCGACCCGTCATTCCGGCCGGTGAGCACAAACGGCACGCCCGCGGCGTCATTGCCAGCGACAGTGAGGGTGGCCGGCAGGTTGAACAGCAGCCCATCCGGCTCGAGCAGCAGCCCGCCAGACAGGCTGCCCGGCACGTCCTGGCTGCGCGTGTTGGCCAGCGCGGTCATCGTCAGCGTCTGCGATGTTTCGAGCGCGTACATGGGCACGGTCAGCGACCAGGTCAGGCCGGCAGCGTCGGTCAGTTCGAGCACAGTTTCCCGGTGGGGAACGTACTCGGCGCTGGTTGTGGCGGAGAGGTCGGGCTCAAACGCGATCGAGCCCAGGCTGGGGTAGCTGATCTCGACCGGGGTCGGCGGGCCGTCCACAATTTGCGCCACGCTTTCCACATCTTCGATCTCTCCGCTTTCAGCGGAATCAGCGGCTGGAGCCGTGTTTTGGGGATTGGTTGGAGCAGCGTCCGCGCTGGCGGGAGCCGGTGCTTTGGACGCCGGAGATGAACAACCCGAACTCGCAAGGATGGCGATGGCCAGGAACAAGAGAATGGCATGGCGAAGAATCTTCATTGGGTGTTCCTTTCAGCGATGATGTTTGGATCAATACTGGCTATGAAATCTCCTGCGTGCCGCCGATCAGCGACCAGTGGGTGTGGAGGATGCGCCAGCCGTCCGCGCCGCGCGCGTAGACCTCGCTGCAGTTCCACGGCGTTCGGCCGGCGACCGAGCCGTCGGGGTTGAGCCGCGTGGAAAAGAAGCGGTAGAACAGCACGCCCGTGTCACCCCACACCTGCATGCTCGGGGCGATAAATTCCATCACGTCATAGAATATTTTGCCCTCGCGCTGCGCGTACTCGCTGCGCAGCGCCTCGCGGCCGTTCAGGCGCTGGGGAGTGCCGGAGTCAAAGTAGGTCACATCCGGCGCGCTGATTTCGATAAAGCCCCACGGATCGCCCTTGCGCCAGCGTTCCATCGCCGCCGATTCCAGCGCCATCACTTCGCCCAGCGCGCCGCCGTACGGCTGCGGTACCAGATCCACCGGCACGGGGACCTCCACGCGCGCCGGCAGCCGGTGGCGCACGTACGACCAGTGCGTATGCGCGATCCGCCACTGCCCGGCCTGGCGGCAGTACACCTCGGTCGTGTTCCACAGCGTCTGGCGTTGCTGCCCGCCATCCGCCGGGATGAAGATGGAGCGGTAGTTGTAGGTGAGCAGGGCCATGTCGCCCAGTTCCACCACGCGCGGTTCGATAAACTCGGAGCCCTGGTAATGGATTTTTCCCACCAGGCTCTCCAAAAAGCGCGAATATTCCCCCAGGCCGGTGATGGGTTTGACCATGCCCGGGTCAACATAGGTCACGTCCGGCGTGCTGATCTCGGCCCAACCCAGCGGGTCGCCCTGACGCCAGCGCTCCATCGCGCCGCGTTCCAGCGAGAGAATCTCGTGT
>CALDSL010000135.1 GCA_937920255.1 uncultured Anaerolineaceae bacterium
TGCGCACGTCCCACTCGTAGCCCGCGTCGCGGAATATTTTGTTAAATACCTTCAGAGCCGGCTCATCCTGTCCGGCTGCGGGGTTGAGAATCACGCGCATGCGCTTGTCAAAGCTGACTGTTTCGGGTTGGCTGTTATCGAGGTTCGCGTTTAGAGCCTCGGGACCATTCGCATTGGTTTGTGTATCATTTGTTTGGGGCGCAGACTCAGCCCGCGGGTTAAAATCTGTCATCACCAGTCCTCCACCGTTAAAAACCGCTGTTGTTTGTTGATCTACTGTCCAACTGCGTTATCGTTAAGATTATACGGTGGCGCAATGCTACCGGATAGTAGGATTTCCCCGCATGCGGCGCGGAAATATCCGCTATCCGGCGGCAAATGAACCGGTTTCGACTTCTCCCAGGGCGCGCAGCAGATCTTCGCGGCGCATGATAACCGTGGTCGAGCGCACGCCGGAACCAATGGAAACCTCATCCTGTTCCAGGACGCTGGTGTCCAGCAGGATGCGCACCGGCGTGGGTAGACCGAACGGTGAAACCGCCCCGCGCGGGTAGCCGGTGGCGGCCAGCACTTCCTGCTCGCTGGCCATGGTCAGGCGCGATTGCCCCAGGTGTTTTCGCAGTGCTGGCCAGGAAATCTGTCCCGGGCCGGCGATCAGGACCATCACATAGCTGTCCTCCGCCAGGCGGAAGAGGATGCTGCGCACCACCTGTTCGGGTCGCTGGCCGCGCTCGCTGGCGGCCTGCTCGAGCGAGTGCACCGGTCGCTCGTGCCGGAAAAAACGGTGAGGAATACCGAGCGCCTCCAGGGCGCGGGTGACGGGCGTGCTTTCCACATGGGGTGGGGTGACTGGATCATCCATATGCAGACTGTTATACCACACCCCGGCCGTTAAAGCAGTCAACCGCCGGGGTGAGGGGGGCACCCAGGCGGCTGACTTTCAATAGTTTATCAAACCAGCGATCGAGTAGCAATTGCCATATGTCACTCTTTTTCGGTGACAAATCGCGTACCGCTGACCGGGTCGCTATTCTGCTGGTGCGCGGCCAGCAGTTCTTCGCGCCGCGCGGCCATCGAGGCGCGTACTCGCGCTGCATCCTTGGGATAGGTGAAGTAGAAGATCGAAAATGCCAGCCCGCACAAAATCCAGGGGAACGGCACAGTCCACAGCAGGGCGGTGGTCAGGCCCAGCCGGTCGGCCAGGGTGCCGGCGATCAGCCCGGCAAACGCTGACAGCCCGCCTTCCACCAGGCTGACCATGGAATAGGCGCTGGAACGCATTTCCGGGGGCACAACCGCCTGCATCATCGGCTCTTTTGCGCCGCGTCCCGGCCAGCCGATGATTAACGAAGTAAACAGCGCCAGCCCGAACAGCGACCAGAAGCTCATTGTAGCGGCGCGGGTGAGCAGAATGTAAAACAGCGGCACGCCGGCCAGCACAGCAAACTGGCCGATCATGGTACGGCCGTAGCGCGGGCTTTTCTTCTCGGCAAAATCGCCGATGATCCCGCCCAGCATATTGCTGATGGCGGCGCCGATGACAAACACGGCAAAAACCAGCGGGGCGCTGCCCTGCGGGTCATCAAACGTGATGGTATTCGCATAGTCTAGTTCGGTGACCATCCAGTTGACAAAATAGATGCCCATGACCACCCACGGCATGGTTCCAGTCACGCCTTGCAGGATGGCAGCCCAGATGGTGGGAATGCGCAGCGTGCGGAACATGTCCTTCCAGTTGATGCGGTAGCGTTGCTCGTCCTGGTGGGTGATCAGGTGGGCGATTTCCGGCTCGGCGGCGCCGCGCGGCGGTTCATCGACCCACAGCCAGATGATCACACCGGTGACCATGCTGGCGATGCCCAGGCCAATAAAGCCCCAGTGCCACAACTCGGGTGTGGCCACAAAGCCCATCGCCACCACGCCGACCACCGTACCCAGCAGCCCAACCAGGCCGATAAAGCCCAGCGCGCGGCCGCGTTTATCCTGCGAAAAATGGTCGCCCAGCAGCGAGAATGTGGCCGGCATGAGCGTACCCAGTCCCAGGCCCGAAATGGCGCGCAGGATCAGCATGGCGGTGATGTTCTGTGACAGCCCGACCGCGATGGTCCAGATGCCCCACACGCCGGTGCCAAAGATGAGTACCTTTTTGCGCGAGTAGCGGTCTGACATATAACCCCAGAACGGCGCGCTGATAGTTTGGGTGATGTTGCGCAGCGTTTCCATCAGGCCGATCATGCCGAAGGATACGCCCCAAATCGCCTGAATGACCGGCGATAACACACCCATCGACTGGCCTTCACCCTGATCGACCAGGTAGCCAAAACCCAATGCGACCAATGTACGGATGGAATGCTTCTTCCTGGCTGCCAAGATATTCTTCTCCTCAATCTGGGATATTAGGATGATTATATGCCGTTTTCTGTTTTCGTCTTTCAGAAACCACGCGGTCTCGCAGGCGCACAATCGACCAGATGGCCAACAGCACCACAACGCTTCCAAGCGCGTTGATCCAAATGTTTCCTTTTCGGAAGAGATCGATTTGGTCGAATAGCAGCACAAAACCGAGGTGGATTACAAACACGAACAAGGACGCCTGCCCAACCGGCAGGAAAAACCAGCCCGCAACCCGGTTGACTGGCTTCCAGAGATGGGTCAGCAACAGGTAGCCAAACGCCACCACAATCAGGGCGTTGACTACCCGGCCAGGCCCCAGGTACACGCGGGAAAACCAGCCCCGGTAGATGTCTGTAAAGCGCTCCGCATCGATCCACGTCAGGCGCACATTTCCTGGAACATCGATCCAGGGATTGTTGAGGCTGAATAGCATAAAACCCAGTACGAGAACCGCCAGCAAGCCCATCAGCCAGGCGCTTAACGGCCTGGCGCGTGTTTTGATCGTATCCCAATGGAAACCGGCGCTGACGCCGGCGACAAACAGGAGTTGCCATGCCAGCAGCGAAAAGGCATTCTCGAACTGCGACGGCAGCAGGCGCGTGTGATCGTTATAGGCAATCACGTACGCGCTGCCGCTCAACAAAGCCAGCAACCAGAACAACCTGCGTTTCAGCAACCACAAGATCACCGGCGCAATCGCCATCAGCACGACATACAGGCCGATGATGATAAATTGTCCAGGACCCGACCGCAGCGTCAATTTATTGAGAAGGAAACTGAACGCGCTGCCATCCGGGTTGGCATACAGGTCATACACCGTTCCGCTGGATGCTTTAGGTGAAGGTGGACAATACCGTGGCGTCAATCGCAGGGATAAAGCGAAGCAGGTAAACACCCGCGCTGACGCCCAGGCTGATCAGATACAACTGCGCGGCGCGCCGGAGCAGCAATCCAACCGTTTTTTTCCATCCCAATCGATCGATGCGCGCGTGATAGATCAACCCGACCAGGATCCCGGATATCAGTATGAACAGTTCAGGCGCGCTGAAAACGCCGAAACGTTCCTTTGTCAGAAGGTGAAGCACGGATGGAACTTCCAAATGCGCCAGGACGACGATGGTCATGGCGGCTCCGCGCAGGAAATCAATACGCAGATCTCGTCTTTCGGGTCCTTGCGGATAACGCCAGTGGTTGGGCAACGAAGGTTCTCCCCCTTGTGGTTTCGTATCATGATTTTAAGCCACTTTGTTTGAGAATTGGGAAATCCAGGAGTACAATCTTGAATGGAATCATCATCAGGTATTGAGGAGCATGCATGGGTAACTTTTTCATTCCAGAATCGGCCATGGTAATTGTGGCGCATCCGGATGATATCGAGTTTAGCTGCACGGGCACGGTAGCGCGCTGGGTGAAAGCTGGCACGCGCATCTGTTACGTACTGTGCACCAGCGGTGAGGTAGGTATCGCCGCGCCGGGGATGACCAAAGCCCGCGCAGCCGAAATCCGCGAGGCGGAGCAGTTGGAGGCCGCGCGGCTGACCGGCGTAAAGGACGTGGTCTTTCTGCGCTACCCGGACGGGATGCTGGAGGCGACTATGGAACTGCGCCGGCGTATCGTGCGCGAGATCCGCCGTTTCCGGCCTGAGGTGGTAGTGGCCGGCGACCCGACTGTGGTTTGGGCCGGCGAGGATTACATCAACCACCCCGATCACCGCGCAGCGGCCACCGCTGCCCTGGACGCAATTTTCCCGGCCGCGGGCCAGCCCAATCTGTTTGAGGAGTTCGAGGCCGAGGGATTCCGCGCCCACAAGCCGCGCAAGGTGTACGTGACGGTGTGGGAAGGCAGCGCCGACCTGTACGTGAACATTGATGAGACCATTGATACCAAGATCACCGCGCTGCGCGCGCATGTGAGCCAGATGAAAGATTGGGACCCCAGCGATATGGTCAAGCTGTGGGCCAGCGCTTCCGCCAAAGGTAAGGAGATGCAATATGCCGAAACCTTCCGCGTGGTGACGCTGGTCTCGGACGAGGATTGGGAGAAGACGAAAGGCGTGGTGAAATATTAATAACACCGGCCGTTCGCCATGCGAACGGCCGGTGTTATTACTCTTACATCAAATGCTTTACGAAGAAGTCGCGCACGCGTTCTTCCATGTAGGTGCGGTCTTCGGCTTTGCGCGGCATGTGGCGCTCATCGGGGAATAGCAGCAGTTCGTACGGCTTGCGCGCCCGGTTGAGGGCATTGATCAGCCGGGCGGTGTGGCGGAAATGCACATTTTCGTCGATCAGACCGTGCACGATCATCAGTTTTCCGGTCATGCTTGGGATGAAATTCATCACATTCCAGCGCGCGTAACCCTCCGGGTTGGTCTCGGGCGTGCCCATATAACGCTCGGTGTAGAACGTGTCGTACCCGTCCCAGTGCGTCACCGGTGCGCCGGCCACAGCCACATGGAAGGTCTCGGGCGCTTGCGCCAGGCACATCAGCGACATGTAGCCGCCGTAGCTCCAGCCGTAGATGCCCACCCGCGCGGGGTCGGCCAGCCCTTGCTCCACTAACCAGCGCACGCCATCCACCTGATCCTGCACTTCGATGCTGCCCATGCGGTGGCGGATGGCGCCTTCGAATTCCAGCCCGCGCCGCAGGCTGCCGCGGTTATCCAGCAGAAACACCACGAAGCCCAGGCTGCGCAGGTGCTGGGCTCGCATGGCCACCGTCATACCCCAACTATTGGTGACGGTTTGGGCATGCGGGCCGCCGTAGACCTGTACGATAGTTGGGTGCGGGCCGGGGCCAAAGCGCTCGGGCGGGCGGTAGATGGCGCCATACAGCAGCGCCCCGTCGCGCGAATGCAGCGTGACAATCTTCGGCGGCTGTAAGTTGAGCGCTTCGATGCGCTCATCTTCGGCACGGAAGAGTTCGAGCAGCAGATGGCCATCTTCCAGCGCCCTCAGCGCCACGCACGGCGGCTGGGCGGTGGTGCTGTAAACATCCACAAAGCGTTTGCAGCCGTGGTCGAGCAGGACCGAATGCATCCCCGGCTCGTGGGTCAGGCGCTCGGGTTCGCCGCCCGCCAGCGGCGCGCGGTAGAGATGGTTCTCCAGCGGGCTGTCTTTGGTGGCGGTGAAGTAAACCCACCCGTTCTCATCGTCCACGCCGGCCAGCGAGTCCACCAGCCAATCGCCTTCGGTCACGGCGCGCACCAGCTTGCCGTCAGTGCGATACAGGTACAGGTGGCGGTAGCCGCTGCGCTCCGAAGCCCACAGGAAATGATCGCGTGGACCACAGGGAGTTACCCGCACCGGCTTGAAGATGTCGTGCAGGTTGATCCACACCGGCGACTCTTCGGTCAGGATCACGCTGCCCTGGCCGGTCGCGGCATCGAAACCCACCAGCGCCAGCCCGCTTTGCTCGCGGTTGACGAACTCCACCGCCAGCCGGCCGGCCGGAAGCCAGTGCACGCGCGCGATGTAATGATAATCAGGCTGATCGGCCTGCATCCACACCGGCTCGCCGCCATCGATGCTCACCACGCCCAGTCGCACCACGGCGTTCGCCTTCCCTGAAAACGGGTAGTGGTGGTCTTCCTGGGCGCCCTCGCCGGTCTGGTCTTTGCCCTGGTGTACGATGCGGTAGATGGGGATGTGGGTTTCGTCCACTTCGGCAAAGGCAATCTTGCGGCTGTCCGGCGACCACCAGAACCCGCTGCTGCGCGACATTTCTTCCTGGGCTACGTACTCCGCCAGACCGTGGGTGCGCCCGGTTCCGCGCGCGCCGGTCGTGATCTGGTGCGGCTCGCCGCCCGCATAGGGCACCACATATAGTTCCGCGTCCTGCACGTAGGCGATCCATTCGCCGTCTGGCGAAAACTTTGGGTCGAGCACCGGGCCGGCGTCTGCGGTCACCAGCAGGCGCAGGGGCGCGCCTTCGGCGTCCTGCACATACAGCGCGCCTTTAATGGGCACCAGCAGGCGGTTTTGCCTGCCAGCCCAGGCATAGGAGGTGATCCCCAAAGTGCGCTGGCGCTGGCGCTCGCGGCGCAGCTTCTCTTCCAGCGTCAGGTTGTCCTCGGTTTCGCCTTCACCCGGCGGTGAGAGGTACTGGCGCAAGGAGCCGGTGTCCAGGTCAAAGGCGTACAGCAGGTTGGTGAGCGATTTATCCGGGCTGTACAGGCAGGTCAGCAGGCCGTCATCCGGGCGAAAAGCGAATGCGCTGGGGATGGACATCCCCGGCAGCGGAAAACGGGCAATTTCCTCAACGGGAACAGCTTCAGCAAGCGGATCGGGTTGCATGGGTGAACCTCTGTGGAGAATGGTCGGTCGTTGGATGAAAATGGGGGAACAAGAAATTGCATTCCCCCACCATTTTACAACACCGGCGTGATTTCGTTGAGCAGAAGCAGAAACGCCTCGGGGGTGGGCGCGGTGAGCAGTTGCTTGCGCTGCTCGGCGGGCAGGGCAAAGGGGGTCATGTAGCGCGCCGCATACTTGCGGAACAGGATCAGCCCGCGGTTGGGGCCGTAAAAATCGAGCATTAGCGCCAGGTGGCGATGGATGACCTCGCGCAACTGTTCGGGCGTCACCTGGTCGCGGTCGATGCGCGAGAAGATCCACGGGTTCTGAATGGCGGCGCGGGCGATCATCACGCCATCACAGCCGGTATGGCGCTTCATGCGCTCGATGTCCGCCACGCTGCGCACATCGCCATTGCCGATGACCGGGATGGTCTTGATCGCCGCCTTGACTTCAGCTATCGCATCCCAATCCGCCTCGCCGCCGTAGCTTTGCGCCTTGGTGCGCCCGTGGACGGCGATCAACTGCCCGCCGTTGTCTTCGATAATTTTGGCCACTTCCAGGTAATTGCGCGAGCTGCCATCCCACCCCAGGCGGATCTTGCCGGTGACGGGGATATCCAGTTCTTTGGTGAGGGTGGAAAAGATCGCGGCGATTTTCTCCGGCGTGCGCAGCAGGCCGGCCCCCGCACCACGCCCGGCGACGGTCTTGGCCGAGCAGCCCATGTTGATGTCGATGATATCCGGGTTGCGCGGGCGCAGTTTGAGCGCCGCGCGCACCAGCCGGTCGGGGTCGTCGTCGAAGATCTGGTAAACCACCGGGCGTTCTTCTTCCAGGTACGCCAGGCGATCTTCCAGGTTGGGGTGTTTGGAATTCACGTCGATAGCGTTGATAAACTCGGTATAACTCATGGCCGAGCCGAGCCAGCGCGCCAGAGAACGGAACGGCAGGTCGGAATAGCCGTCCATGGGCGAAAGGATCAAATCACCCCACACGGGGATTCCGCCCACCATGAAGGTGGGCGGGGTGTTCTCGTGAATGCGTTCCAAAAAACTTCCTCTACCAGCCCGGACGTTAATCCTCGTCGACGACGGGTTTGTTGCCCAGTACTGCGTCAATTCTCTCCATTACATCATCGGTGAGCTTGTCAACCACGTCAAGCGCGGCCATGTTCTGGTGCACCTGTTCCACGCGGCTGGCGCCGGTAATGACCGTGCTGACGTTGGGGTTCTTCAAGCACCAGGCCAGGGCCAGTTGCGCCATGCTGCAGCCAAGTTCATCGGCGATGGGCTGGAGTTTGCGTGTCTTTTCAATCCGCTCGGGGGTGATGGTATTCTCGCGCAGCCATTCAAAGCCTTTGAGTGCGGCGCGGCTGTCAGCGGGAATGCCGTCGTTGTACTTGCCGGTGAGCACGCCTGAAGCCAATGGGCTCCAAATGGTTGTGCCATACCCCAGGTCGCGGTACAGTGGCTTGTATTCTACCTCAAACCGCTCGCGGTGCAACATGTTGTATTGCGGCTGCTCCATGCTGGGCGGGGTCAGGTTGTACTGGCGGGCGACTCCATCGGCGCGCATGATATCGGCCGCGCTCCACTCTGACGTGCCCCAATAGAAGGCCTTCCCCTGGCGGATGATCAGATCCATGGCGCGCACGGTTTCTTCGATCGGGGTCTCGGGGTCGGGGCGGTGGCAGAAAACCAGGTCAACGTACTCCAACTGCAGGCGGCGCAGCGCGTTGTTGACGCCTTCGACGACGTGCTTGTATGACAGGCCGCGATCGTTGGGGCCGCTTCCGCCCCAAAAGATCTTGGTGGAGATAATATAGCTTTCACGGCGCCAACCCGTTCGCTTGAGCACGTTGCCCATCACGATTTCGGCATTGCCGCGCGCGTAGGCCTCGGCATTGTCGAAAAAGTTGACGCCGGCATCGTAGGCGGCAATCATGCACTGCTCAGCGATTTCCTCGCCGACCTGCCCGCCGTAGGTAACCCACGCGCCGAGTGATAATTCGCTGATCTTTAAACCGGCCTTGCCCATTCGACGATATTTCATTTGCACATTCTCCTAAAGTATGTATTCTGCGGTTAATTATAATCCGGTCGGGCATTGTGCGTTCCAGTCGGGAGGAGGACGAAGAAATACAAACTCGCTTTTTGTTCAGATCAGGCCATGAATTCGTAGGGGCGGACCTGCGTGTCCGCCCGCTAGAACGATCATCATAAAAAACGGTTATCCGGTCAACTGTTGTGCCCATCACGATTTCAATTGGCCATCGCCGCGGCGGGCGGACACGCAGGTCCGCCCCTACGTACATCAAAAACAATACCCCCGGGTCTCGAACCCGGGGGTATATCGCACGTACCGGCTGGCAGATTACTGGTTAACAACCCAGATATCAACAGGCAGGTAGCACATGATTGTGCCGTCGTAGCGCAGCGCCCAGTCTGCATGGTATAAACCGGGGTCACGCGGAGCGACCATATCGACGATCACCTGCATGGTGTCGCCGGTGTCGAGGCCTTCGTCGATATCGAACACGTCACCGCGTTTCTGCATCTTCTGGCCGGAGATGTAGGTCAGGTCGACGTTGCCTTCCTCCCAATCGCGCGTTCCGCTGTTGCGCACCGTCCAGCGGCCGTCAAACTCGGCGCCTGGGGGCATTTTGGAACCGTAGGGCACTTCCATCGCCGTGATCTGGCACTGGTACGGGCCAGGGGTGGGCGTGAAGGTGGGGTAGACCGTGATGATGCGGATGGTGGGTATGGCGGTCGAGGTGGCAGAAGATGGCGTCAGCGTGGGGGCCGGCGTAGCGGTATCCGGTACGACCGTAGCGGTGGGTTCCGGTGTGTCGGTGGGCATGGCCAGCGCGGTGGAGGTCATCTGCGCCGCGATTTCAGCCGCGACTTCGGTGCGCAGCACCGCGGCGGTGGCGGCCAGGTCAGCCGTGGGCTGGGCCTGCACCGGTTCCTGAGTCGGCTGGACTGGCGCGGGGGCGTTGCACCCCGCGGTCAGCATCGCCAGGATGATCAGGGTGAATACAGCGGGTTTCATGAATCTGTTCAACATCGTTCCTCTCTTTCGTGATTACAAATGGTTTCTTTGGATCTTTGGCGAGACAGGCAGGTGTTTAGAGCGGGAACACTTTCTCTGCCCTCAAGACAGGCTCATCACGGCTGGCTTCCTGCTCCATTACGCCTTCGATGATCAAAGGCCGGTTTTCGGTGAGCAGGTTACGGAAGCGCCGGTGCACATCTGGGTAGACGGCGATATCCAGCATACCTTCCAGATCCTCAAACGACAGATAACGGATTACATCACCGGTGCTGGAACGGCTGCGGTGGGATATCTGGCGTATGCCCACAATTTTAACCCTTTCTCCAATTTTGGCGGCAGCTTCCGCGCAACTCACCGCTCCCGCGGCGCGGATGTGGTCCTCCACCAGTTCCAGCGGGTGCGCTTCGATGCTGATGCCCAGTACCTCTTCCTGGGCGCTCATTTTTTGAGCCAGTGACCAGTCGCCGCGATCCGCCATGCCATCCGGTTCAACCAGTGAGAACAGCGACGGTTGGTTGGCGCGATGCGCCGATGTGCCCAACCGTTCGAGCAGGGACGGGATCTTTCCCAGCCCTTCCAGCGCGCCACAGCGGATCAGATTGGCTGCCTCTTCCTGGCGCGGGTTGGCGCGGGTGAGAAAATCGTCCAGCGAGCGGAACGGCCGCATGCGCTGGATGCGCTCCTGGGTGCGCCCGGTCAGGTCGCGCACCTGGTCCAGCCCCATGTAGAGCACCGGGTTACCGTCCGGGTACGTGACGGTGAACTCACGCCGCGCGTGGTTGATGTGTGGCGGGCGCACGGTCAGGCCCAGGCGGCGCGCTTCCATCAGGTACACGCGCTGGCTATAGTAGCCGCCCCAGTTGGCCAGCACGGCTGCCATAAACTCGGCCGGGAAGTGCGTCTTGCACCAGGCCGATTGCCACGCCACGAGCGCATACGAAGCCGCGTGCGCCTTAGGAAAGCCGTACCCGGCAAAAGCAGCCATCAGCTCCCAGATGTGTTCACCGGTGGCCGTATCTACGCCGTGGCGCTGGCTGGCCCCGGCGATGAACTTTTCCTTGAGGGTCTGCATCTGTTTGCCGGGGTCGAAATGGCTCATGGCGCGGCGCAACAGGTCGGAATCGGCCAGGCTGAACCCGGCCAGTTCGTGAGCGATGCGCAGCACTTGTTCCTGATAAAGGATCACGCCGTAGGTATCTTCCAGGAGGGGCGCCAGGGCAGAATGAATATGCTTCACCTTTTCCAGGCCGTTGTGGCGGCGCACAAAGGCGTCTTTCAGCCCGCCGGTCAGCGGGCCGGGGCGGTAGAGCGCCAG
>CALDSL010000136.1 GCA_937920255.1 uncultured Anaerolineaceae bacterium
AACCGTTGGAGGGCAGACGCAGCGCATCGTCGCGGTTGCCCCAATATTTGATAAAGGCAATATTCGGATGGGCGAGGGCGGTTGCTGTCTGCATACCCCGATGATATCACAACCTTCGACCATGCCATACCTCTTCGCCACCCAAGACCCGGACCACGGTGACTTCGCCAACGGTTGGATGATCTACAATGCTCGGCATGTCCTGCACTGATCCACATCGAAGTGACTTGCTGATTGATCCTGTGTTTTCCCCAACCGTGGCCACCCACCTGCTTACAGAACTGTAATCAATCCTATAAAAGATTTCTGGATACCATTCGGCTATAATCAGAGCATCGCGTGAAAACCATACGAGATGATAGCCTGGTCACTGCACGAGGCCTGGTGGGGATGTATGTCAACCACAGAAATTCTCCGTGGATTGCAAACCGTTAAGGAAAGCTTGGCGCATCGATCCGGTGCGCCGCTGCGCTGGCTGGAAAAGTTACCCTTCAGTATCCGCACCAAAATCACCGCGCCGTACCTGGCGCTGGCGGTTTTATTGGCAGTCGCGGGCGGATTTATGATCACGCGCATCGTGCTCGATACGGTTGAGGAGCGTTTCGCCAACCAGTTGATCGAAGCCGGAAAACTCGCCTCGGAGCGTATGGTTGTCGAGGAAAACCGGCTACTCTCAACCCTGCGCATGCTCACCCACACAGAGGGTGTCAGCCAGGCGCTGGAAGAGAACGACCCGGAGGCGCTGCGCGCTTTGACCTTCGGTTCCATCGTCAACCAGCAGGAGGAGGCGGTTGAATTTCTGGATCCATCCGGATACCCGTTGCTATCCATCCATCACCGCCCGGATGGGCGCATAGAAGACTACAGCTTCTCCAGCGGCGGCGAGCAGATCCGCTGGGATTTTGTCGAACGCGTCCTGGCGCAAAATGTGGATGAACAGGGCGATAAATTTTCCGGTTTTGCCCGCGCCGGCTGGGGCAATTATTTCTACGTGGCTGGGCCGGTGTACAACCAACAGGGCAAATTCGTGGGTGTGATTCTGGTAGGGAAGACAGCCAACACGCTGGCGCGCAAGATTCGCGAAGAGACCCTGGCGCAAATCACGCTGTACGACCACAACGGCGTGGTGCAGGCCAGCACCTTTATCGATCCGCTCGACCTTCCGGTGGAACTGGCCCGGCAGACGCTGGCGAATCAGGATAGCAACAGCTTCCGGCGCGGTCTGAATGTCCAAAGTATCCAGTACCAGGAAATTACCGCCGCCTGGGAAGCTCGCGACTACAGCGACCTGGGCGTGATCGGGGTTTCGCTGTCAAATTCATTCCTGGTGAATACCACCCGCGTCACGCGCATCCAGATGACCGTACTGGTGATGCTCATGTTCCTGATCGTCATCCTGGTTGGGATGAGCCTGGCCAACGCGATCACCCGCCCGATTTCCAACCTGGTACAGGCGTCAGAGCAGGTTTCCAGGGGCAACCTAAACGTCATGGTGCCGTCCACGGGGGGTGATGAAATTTCGTTACTGAGCCAGACGTTTAACCTGATGGTCTCCAATCTGGAAGAAAGCAAAGACGACCTGATCAAATCCTATGACCGCACCCTGGAAGGATGGTCGCGGGCGCTGGAGTTGCGTGACCGCGAAACTCAGGGGCATTCGATGCGGGTCACCAAACTGACGATCATGATGGCCCAGGCGCTGGGCATGGACGCAGGCCGCATTGAGCACATGCGCCGGGGCGCGATGTTGCATGACATTGGCAAGATGGGCATTCCCGATTCGATCCTGTTGAAGGCGGGCAAGCTCACCCCGGAAGAAACACGGGTAATGCAAAATCACACCATATATGCGTATGAGATGCTCAATCACATCGAATTCCTCCAGCCGGCGGTGGCGATTCCCTACTGCCACCACGAGTGGTGGGATGGTAGCGGGTATCCGCGCGGGTTAAAGGGTGAGGAAATCCCTCTGGAGGCGCGCATATTCTCGATTGTAGATAGTTGGGACGCGCTCAATTCCGACCGGCCTTACCGCGACGCCATGCAACGTAAGGATGCAGTCAAGACCATCGAAGCAGAAGTCGGTACGCACTTTGACCCGGAAATGGCCAAAGTATTCTTCCAGTTGATCCAGACGGACTCGGTGTGAGTAACCCGGATACGAAGCGCCGCCAGCCAACGCAACGGGCGGGGAAGCAGTATGCGCTGTGGCCCCTGCTGCTCGTAGTTATGATGTTGATGTGCGTCTGGGTGGTGCTGCTCGTGCCGCAGTGGAATGCTGCCGGTAAGCGCATGCAGGAAATCCCGTTTGCGATGCACGCGGCGCAGCCGGCAGATTACTCCGCGGAGATGCGTAATACGCTGTTTCCCGCGGTAAACATCTCCATTCTGGAGGATGTGCTGCGGGACCGGGAACCCGAGGGCCAGGGTTTCGACAGCCGTATCACGGCAGTGGTGGATCAACTGCGCACGTCGGTACCAACGGCAACATTACTGCCGATTGCTCCCACTCGCAGCCCCGTGCCTGTCTCGCCGACCACCGCTGCAGCGCCAACGCGCACGTCCATGCCAGAGCCTTCGCCGTCGGTTGCCGCGACCAGCACTATCGTGCTAAGCAGCCAAACCAGCATCCCACCGACTTCCACCTACGCCGCGCCCTATCCCACGTCCACGTCCACCACAACAGCCACCCGCACGCCAACCGCGACAGCCACGCGCACACCTACTACAACACCAAGCGCAACAGCCACGCGCACGCCAACGGCAACAACCACCCGCACGCCCACCCCTACGGCTACCCATACGTTCACATTCACACCATCTGCTACCCTCACGCCAACCGATACGCCTACCATCACCGCAACCTCGACCGATACGCCGACCACCACTCCTACAGCTACTTTCACGCCGACGGATACCGTTACACCGACCTATACCGTCACGCCATCCGATACCCCAACGCCTACCGATGTTGCCACCATCACGCTAACGCCTACCTACACCCTCACACCCACCGCGCTCAGTGGCGAGTGCCAGACACCCGATCCAATAACCGGCTATGTGGTCGAGATTGTGCCCGCCGATGGCGCTGGCGGCGTGCTGGTGAGCGTGCAGCCTGCCATCTATTTCAATCAAGCCATGGCACCCGGCTCACTCATTTACGGCGACGGCCGGAGTATCCTGCTGGAACGCTGCCTGGACGGCTCCTGCGGCTTGAATGTCGATATTGATGCCAGCATGATCGTGGGCAGTGAAATGTTTGCCAACGACCGGGTTACCATTATCCCCAGTGATGCACTCCAGGCAGCGACTACCTACCGGATAACGGTTGGCAACCAGATCCAGAACAGCGTGGATTGCGGTTTGATCAACCAGGGCTTGCGCGTATATTCCTTTTTCACCACCCAATAAAGCGCGTAGTGGGACTCGGGCGTGCGCGGTTGCGGCATCCATGCGGCGATGCTATCATAACCGGGAACCAGGACACGCGCATGCCTTACCTCTTCGCCACCCAGGACCAACCCTACACCGACTTCGCCAGCGGGCGGGTGATCTATAACGCCCCCGGTATGCCCGCCTTCCCCGTGCGCCTGGCCAGCGAGATGTTCCAGCGCGCGCGTGCGCTGCTGCCCGGCGCGGGCCGGCTGGTCGTCTACGACCCCACCTGCGGCGGCGCGTACCACCTCGCCGCGCTGGGGCTGCTCCACGGCGCGCACATCGGCGCCATCCTGGCTTCCGACGTGGATGAAGCCGCGCTGGAAACTGCCCGCCGCAACCTGGGGCTGCTCATCCCCGCCGGGCTGGACCGGCGCGAGGCCGAAATCCGTGCCCTGCTGGAACAGTACGGCAAGGACTCGCACCGTGAGGCGCTGCGCAGCGTGGCGGTCTTCCGGCAGTATTTGGAGCAGGCCGCGCCTATCGCCACGCGCGCCTTCGCCGCCAACGCGCTCGATGCGGGAGAAATCAGCGCCGGGCTGGCCGGCCAGCGCGTCGATCTCGTCCTCGCCGATGTTCCCTACGGACATCTCTCGCAGTGGCGCACCCCGGTCAATCCGCCAGAGGACGCCGCGCGGCAAACCCCGCTGTGGCACATG
>CALDSL010000137.1 GCA_937920255.1 uncultured Anaerolineaceae bacterium
GGCGGCAGCGGGTCGTTTGGGAAGAAATTCATCAAGGTGATGCTGGAAGATTACCAGCCGGCCAAGATCATCATCTACAGCCGCGACGAGCTGAAGCAGCACGAAATGCGCCAGGCGGGCTACGATCACCCCAGCCTGCGCTACTTCATCGGCGACGTGCGCGATCAGCAGCGCCTGCGCCGCGCCTTCAACGGCGTCGACATCGTGGTGCACGCCGCGGCGCTCAAACAGGTGCCGGCCTGCGAGTACAACCCGATGGAGGCCATCAAGACCAACATCCTCGGCAGCAGCAACGTGATCGAGGCGGCGCTGGACGCGGGCGTGTTCAAAGTGCTGGCGCTCAGCACCGATAAAGCCGTCAACCCGGTCAACCTGTACGGGGCCACCAAGCTGGCCGCCGAAAAGCTGATCGTGCAGAGCAACGCCTACGCTGCCGGCACGGCCACGCGCTTTAGCTGCGTGCGCTACGGCAACGTGGTCGGCAGCCGCGGCAGCGTGGTGCCGGTGTTCCTCAAGCAGCGCGAGAACGGGCAGATCACCATCACCGACGAGCGCATGACCCGCTTCTGGATCTCGCTGGATCAGGGCGTGCGTTTTGTGGCGCGCTGCATCGAGCAGATGCGCGGCGGCGAGGTGTTTGTGCCCAAGATCCCCAGCATGAAGGTCATCGACCTGGCCAAAGCGGTGGCCCCCGGCACCAAAGTCAACATTGTCGGCATCCGCCCGGGCGAAAAACTGCACGAAACGCTGATTTCCGAGGACGAAGCGCGCAACACGATCGAGTTGGACGATATGTACGTGGTACAGCCGGCCGAAGCCTTCTGGTTTGGGCGCGAGTGGGAAACGCTGGGCAAGCGCCTGCCGGACGGCTACCGCTACAGCAGCAACACCAACAGCGCCTGGCTGACGGTGGAGCAGATCCGCGCCATCACCGCCCCAATCGAAGCCGATTACACGCAGGGAACATTGGAATGACGCGCTACCTGGTGACGGGCGCCAGCGGCCTGCTGGGGCTCAACTTTGGGCTCGAACTGGCCGGGCAAGGGGAGGTGGTCGGCGTGGCCAACCGCCATGCCCTGGCCAACCCGCCCTTCCGCCTGCTCACCACCGACCTGTCACAACCGGGCAGCGCCGCGCGCCTGCTGGATGATGTCCAGCCGGACGTGGTGATCAATTGCGCGGCGATGGCTATTCTGGACGAGTGCGAAGCCAACCCGGGGCTGGCCGAGCGGGTGAACGCGATCATGCCGGGTGAACTGGCGCGCGCCGCCCGCGAGCGGGGAGCGCGCATGGTGCACATTTCGACTGACTCGGTCTTCGACGGCCAGCGCGGCGATTACACCGAAGAAGACGCGCCCAATCCACTGAGTACCTACTCGCGCACCAAGGTGGCCGGCGAGCAAGCCGTGGCCGAGGCCAACCCGGACGCGATCATCGCGCGGGTGGTGTTTTACGGCTGGAGCCTGAGCGGACGCCGCAGTCTGAGCGAGTTTTTCTACAACCGGATGTCGGCCGGGCAGACCGCCACCGGTTTCACCGATGTGTTTTTCTGCCCGCTGCAGGTCAACGACCTGGCGCAGGCGCTGGCGCGCATGGCCGGCCTGGGGCTGAGCGGGCTGTATCACGTGGTCGGTCCGCGCTGCCTGAGCAAGCACGATTTTGGCGTGGCGCTGGCGCGGGAGTTCGGCTTTGACCCCGGCCTGGTGATTCCCACCTCGGTGATGGACAGCGCATTGAAGGCGCCGCGCTCGCCACGACTGTGCCTGCGGTCGGATAAGGTCGCCGCGGCGCTGGGCGGCCCACTGCCCGGGCTGGAGCACGGCCTGGGGCGGCTGCGCGCGCAGCTTTTGGACGGCTATGTGGAGCGGGTGCGCGGCATGGCCGCGCCTGTCTGAGTTCAGCGTTCGAATTGGATGGCACACGGAGGGACAAATGGAATTCAATATTGGTTCTCACAAGATCGGACCGCACCAGCCGACCTATTTCATCGCCGATATTGCCGCCAACCACGACGGCAGCCTGGAACGCGCCAAACTGCTCATCCGCCTGGCGGCGGAAGCCGGGGCGGACGCGGCCAAATTCCAGAATTTTCGCGCCCCGGAGATCGTCTCGGACTATGGATTCAAGAACCTGGGCGGGCAGCAGTCGCACCAGGCGAGCTGGAAGAAATCGGTGTTTGAGGTCTACAATGACGCCTCCATCCCCTTCGAGTGGACGCCCGAACTGAAGGCCTGCTGCGACGAGGTTGGCATCGATTACTTTTCTGCGCCCTACGATTTTGACGCGATCGACATGCTCGACCCGTACGTGCCAGCCTACAAAATTGGCTCGGGCGATATCACCTGGCCGGAATCGATGGTGCGTATGGCCAAAAAGGGCAAGCCCGTGCTGCTGGCCACCGGCGCGTCCACCATCGGCGACGTGCAGCGCGCGGTCAACGCGATTTTGGAGCACAACCAGCAACTGGTGCTGATGCAGTGCAACACCAACTACACCGCCAGCCTGGAAAACTTCGACCACATTCACCTCAATGTGCTCAAAACCTACGCGCTGATGTACCCGGACGTGATCCTGGGCCTTTCGGATCATACCCCCGGGCATGCCACGGTGCTGGGTGCGGTGACGCTGGGCGCGCGCGTGGTGGAAAAGCACTTCACCGACGACAACGACCGCGAGGGACCGGATCACAAGTTCGCCATGAACCCCCAGTCGTGGGCCAGCATGGTGGAAAACACGCGCCAATTGGAGCGCGCGCTGGGCAGCGGGGATAAGTTCGTGGCCGGCAACGAGCAACAGACGGTGATCTTGCAGCGCCGCTGCGTGCGCGCCGCGCGCGACCTGAAAGCTGGCGAGCGCCTGACGCGTGAGATGATCACCGCGCTGCGCCCGGCCACCCCGGGGGCGATTTTGCCCTACGAGATCGACCAGGTGATCGGCACGGTTGCGCTGCACGATATTCCCGCCGGCAAAGACCTGCGCTGGACTGACCTGGGCGCGTAAACGCTGGAGATCGCTGTGCGCATCCTGTACTTCACCCGCGACTACACCCCGCACGACCACCGCTTTCTTTCGGCGCTGGCTGCCACCCCGCACGAGATCACCTCGCTGCGGCTGGAGCGGCGTGGGATGCAGCGCGAAGACCGCCCGCTGCCGCCCGAGGTGACGCAGGTGATCTGGCGCGGCGGGTCGCAGCCGGTGGAACCGCTGGGCGGGTTGGCGCTGCTGCCCGACCTGCGGCGCGTGCTGCGCGAGGTGCGCCCGGATGTGGTCCACGCCGGATCGGTGCAGACCGCCGCGCTGCTCACGGCGCTGAGCGGCTTCCGCCCGCTGGTGACCATGTCTTGGGGGTCGGATTTGCTCAAAGACGCCGACCGCGACCGGCGCTGGCAGTGGGCCACGCGCTACACGCTCAGTCGCACGGCGGTGCTGGTGGGCGACTGCAAAGCCGTGGAAGACAAGGCTGCCGAGTTCGGTTTCCCACGCGCGCGGGTGGTGCTCTTCCCGTGGGGCGTGGATTTGCAGCGCTTCCACCCGGGCGAAGAGCCCGAACTGCTCAACCGGCTGGGCTGGCCGGAGGATGCGTTCATTCTGCTTTCCAACCGCGCCTGGGAACCGCTGTACGGCGTGGACGTGCTGGTGCGCGCCTTTACGCGCGCCGCGCGCCAGGAGCCGCGCCTGCGGCTGCTGCTGATGGGCGGCGGATCACAGGCCGGGCTGCTGCGCCAGATGATTTTGGACGCGGGGCTGCTCGACCGGGTGCATTTTGGCGGTCACGTGGCCAACAGCGAGCTGCCGCGCTACTACCGCGCCGCGCACCTGTACCTGAGCGCGTCGCATTCTGACGGCTCGTCGGTGTCGCTGATGGAAGCGCTGGGCTGCGGCCGGCCGGTGCTGGTTTCGGATATTCCTGGCAACCTGGAGTGGATCGCGCCGGGCGTGCAGGGCTGGCTGTTCCCGGACGGCAGCGTGGATGCGCTGGAAGAAGGTATGCTGCGCGCCGCGCGGTTATCGCCGGATGCCCTGGGGGCGATGGGACGCTCCGCGCGCGCCCTGGCCGAAGCCCGCGCTGACTGGGGGCGCAACTTCCCCCGGCTGCTGGAGGCCTACCGGCTGGCGCTGGCCGTGGATGGCCGGGAGGCTGCCCATGCCTGAGCCCCGGCCGCATACGGTCGCCATTATTCAGGCGCGCATGAGCTCCAGCCGGCTGCCTGGCAAGGTGCTGCAGGAGATCGGCGGGAAACCCATGCTGGCCTGGGTGGCGCAGCGCGCCGCCCGCGCGCGCGGGGTAGACCAGGTGGTGGTTGCCACCACCACCGACCCGGCCGATGACCCGGTGGAGCTGGCCTGCGCCGCGCTGGGGCTGGCGTGCCACCGCGGCAGCGTGTATGACGTGCTCGACCGCTACTATACCGCCGCGCAAGGTGCCGGCGCGGCGGTGATCGTGCGCCTGACCGCCGACTGCCCGCTGATCGACCCGGCGCTGATCGACCAGGTGCTGGAAGCCTTCCACGCCAGCGGCGCCGATTTCGCGGCCAACCGTTTACCGCCGCCCTGGAAGCGCACCTTCCCCATCGGACTGGACGTGGAAGTGTGTTCGTTTGCCGCACTGGCGCGCGCCTGGCGCGAAGCGACCGAGAAATACGAGCGCGAGCACGTGATGCCCTATCTGTACGACCAGCCCGGGCGCTTCGGCGTGAAGGTAGTGGATAACGACCCGGATTACGGCCATCTGCGCTGGACGGTGGACACGCCCGCCGACCTGGAATTTGTGCGCCGCGTGGCGGCGCTGCTGGGCCGCGACGATTTCGGCTGGCTGGACGTGCTGGCCGTGGTGCAGGCGCACCCTGACCTGAGCGAGATCAACGCCGGCGTGCGCCACAAGATTTTTAACGAAGTCGATGAACGCAGCAGCAAGAAGGACTGAACCGAATGGCATTCATGACCATTTTCACGGCGCCCAAGCCGTTCACCAACCCGCACATTGCGCTCATCCAACGCAACGCCATCCGCTCCTGGCTGGAACTGGGGCCGGAGGTGGAAGTGCTGCTGATCGGGCAGGAAGACGGGCTGGCGGAGTTTGCCGCCGAGACGGGCATATCCCATCTGCCGGATGTTGCGCGCAACAAGGAAGGCACGCCGCTGATCAGTTCGATCTTTGCCCTGGCGCGCGAGCACAGCCGCGCGCCGCTGCTGGCCTACGTCAACGCCGATATCATCCTGCTGCCCGATTTTGTTGAAACCGCGCGGCAGGTGGCCGCGCAAACCGGCAATTTCCTGCTGGTGGGGCAGCGCTGGGATATGCGCATCGAGACACCACTGGATGTTTCGGCGGGCTGGCAGGCGCGGATGCTGGAATCGGCGCAGCGTGAGAACCGGCTGCACCCGCGCGGCGGCAGCGATTATTTCATCTACCCGCGCGCGGCGTTCGCCAACATGCCCGCCTTCGCCGTGGGCCGCGCCGGGTGGGACAACTGGATGATCTACGCCGCGCGCCGCGCTGGCGCAGCCGTGATCGACTCGACCGCGGGGATTAATATCATCCACCAGGATCACGATTACAGCCACCTGCCACAGGGGCAGCCGCACTACCGCCTGCCCGAGACGTACGAGAACGTGCGCCTGGCCGGTGGCAAGCTGACGATTTTCAAGCTGGACGATACCAACCGGCGTCTGGTGGACGGCCGGCTGGCGCGCCACCCGTTCTCGTGGGAGCGCTTCAAACGCGAGGCGGAAATCTTCCCGCTGGTGACGCTGCGCTCGAAAGCGCTGGGCTGGCTGGCGTTTGCCGTGTTCCATCCCAAAAAAGCCTACGCCGAACTGCGCAAACGCGCAGCCCGATAAGTCCGTTTCTATTGGAGTAGAGGAATTAAGGATGAGAGAATCGAACCGCGAAGAAACGAAGAACGCAAAGGAACCGCGAAGAAAAGCGAGGAGAAATCAAAAAGAATCCCCTTCGCGTTATCTTCGCGCTCTTCGCTTCTTCGCGGTTTAGATCTTTTAGGAGATCATATGCGCATCGGACAGAACCCAGCCAAGTATCTTAAAGAAGTGGCCAGACCCGCGCGGGTGACCGTGGCGGTGCTCAACTATATCCCCTTCCAGAGCGGTTTTTACGCCGAGGCGCTTGATGTGTTGAAGGTGTGTTTGGGCAGCATCCACGAGAACACCGAGGGCGAGTACGACCTGCTGGTGTTCGACAACGGCAGCGCGCCGGAAGTGCAGGCCTACCTGCTGGAAGAACACCAGGAAGGGCGCATCCAGTATCTGGTCCTGTCCGAGAAGAACCTGGGCAAGGGTGGGGCCTGGAACGTCATCCTCAGCGGCGCGCCGGGCGAGATCATCGCCTACACCGACAGCGACGCCTATTTCTACAAGGGCTGGCTGCCGCGCTCGCTGCAACTGCTGGAGACCTTCCCCAACGTGGGCATGGTCACCGCGCGGCCGTTCCGCACCAAAGAGGAATACTCCACCGCCACCGTAGCCTGGGCCGAGCAAACCCCCGGCGTGAGCGTGGAACGCGGGCATTTCATCCCCTGGGAAGTGTTCCTCGAGTTTGACCGCAGCCTGGGGCAGAGTGACGAGGAGATCCGCGCGCATTACGACAGCACCAGCGACGTGCGCCTGACGCGCGACGGGGTGCAGGCCATCGTGGGCGCCTCGCACTGGCAGTTCGTGACTCGCAAGGAGACCATCGCGCAGTTCCTGCCGTTTGCCATGGACCGCCCGATGGGGCAGGTGAAGCAGCTCGACCAGCGCATGAACGCCGCCGGTTTCCTGCGCCTGATGCCCACCGAACCGCTGGCGATGAACATGAGCAATACCCTTCGACAAGCTCAGGGCGACGCCCTACAACAAGCTCCGGGCACTCGAGCGGCTCTTCCCCCTCTCCCTCTGGGAGAGGGCCAGGGTGAGGGCTCCTCTCGCTCAAAACAGCCACACCGAAAAAAGCGCCCCCTCCTCGATCTTCCCCCAGTCAAAAAAGTCCTGCTGTCCTTGTATGATGCCATTTTTCGGTGGTATTATGACCGTTCTTAATTCAATTTTGGAGTAAAACCGATTCATGCCGCAAGCAAAACGCGTGTTTATCAGCGCCGATCACGGCCTGGCGATTGTCTACTTCCTGCAAAGCGATGTTGTGCCTACCCTGCTGCAAAACGGCGTGGAAGTGGTGCTGCTGACCGATGACGGCCTGAAAGAACAGATCACCCGCCGCTTTGGCCAGCCAGGGCTGACGGTGGAAGGGCTGCGCCTGAAACAGTGCCGCCAGTACGCCGAGCAGCACGACCCCAGCGCGCAGTGGTGGCTCAATTTCCTGCGCCGCGTGGGCGCGTCGGACCGCATCAACCTGGAAGCGCTCACCAGCCACATCCGCCAGGTGGACGCCGAAGCGGTGGGCAAGCGCAAGCTGCTGATGCCCTTGATGAAGGGCGTGATCGGCATGATGCGCCGCTCGCAGGGCGTGCGCCGCGCCGTGGTTAACCGCCAGGAGCGCTACACCCCCAACATCTACGGCGACCTGTTCGAACGCTACCGCCCGGATATGGTCATCGCCAGCACCCCCGGCTGGCGCTACGACCGCTACCTACTGCGCGAAGCCGCGCGGCGCGGGATCAAGACCGGCGCGGTGGTGGTGGGGTGGGATAACCCCTCCAGCTACAGCCTGCCGGGCGCCAGAGTGGATTGGATCAACTGCTGGTCAGAGGTGCAGAAGCAGGAACTGGTGGAAGGCGACGACTGGGACCCGGCGCGGGTGCACATCGGCGGGATTCCATCCTACGATGGTTATTTCCGCAAGCAGTGGCTGATGCCGCGTGACGAATACTTCCGCCTGCACAACCTGGATCCGCAGCGCAAGCTGCTCTCCTATGCGTGTAGCTTCATCACCTTCTCGCCCAATTATCAGAATATCGAGGCGCTGGCCAGGCTGGTCAACAGCGGCGACCTGGCGCAGCCCTCACAGCTACTGGTGCGGTTACACCCCAATCACTTTATGGACGAGCCGCTGTTCGCGGGCGAGCGCGAGCGCGTATTTGCGCTGGCGCGGGAGATGCCCAACGTGCACGTGGTCGAGCCGGTGCCGCTGGGCGGCGAACTGGGCTACTACTCTGGCGAGGATATGCCCGAAAAGACCTCGATGATGGCGCATTCGGACGTGTTTCTGACGGTCTATTCGACTATGGTGGTGGAGTGCGCCATCCACGACCGGCCGATTGTGGCGGTGTGCATCGACGCGCCGGGCGGCTGGAACCAGCCGGGGCGCTTCTCGCTGGCGCTGTCCGAGATCGGCAACTGGCCCACCCACCAGCGCTTCCGCGAGGCGGTGGCCGGGCGGGTGGCGCTGGACGCAGCCGAGCTGGAAGCGGCGGTGAATTTCTATCTCAACAACCCTGACGCCGACTGCGAAGCGCGGCGCGAATTCATCCGGCGCGAGTGCACCTACACGGATGGGCTGGCGGGCAAGCGCACCGCCGAATTCTTCTTGAAAACGATCCAGGGAGGGTGAGCATGAAATTTCTGATCGCGGGGTTTGGATCGATTGGGCGGCGGCACATGCGCAACCTGCTGGCGCTGGGCGAGAAGGACATCGTCTTGTACCGCACGCGCAAGAGCACGCTGGACGACGCCGAGTTGGCCGGTTTCCCGATGGAAACCAGCCTGGACGCGGCCCTGGCGCACCGCCCGGACGCGGTGATTATCGCCAACCCCACCGCGCTGCACCTGGACGTGGCCATCCCCGCCGCCGAAGCCGGCTGCGCGATCCTGATGGAAAAGCCGGTGTCGCACAATCTGGAGCGAATCGACGCGCTGCGCGCTGCTGTGGCGCGGGGCGGGAACCGGCTTCTGGTCGGCTTTCAGTTCCGGTTTCACCCCGGGCTGCAAAAGGTGGCCGAACTGCTGCATGCGCAGGCGATTGGCCGCCCGCTGGCGGTACATGCCCACTGGGGCGAATACCTGCCCAACTGGCACCCGTGGGAGGATTACCGCCAGAGTTACAGCGCCCGCGCTGACCTGGGTGGGGGCGTGGTGGTCACGCTGAGCCACCCGCTGGATTATCTGCGCTGGCTGCTGGGCGAGGTCAGCGGGCTGTGGGCCTTTGCCGGTCACTTCAGCGACCTCGAGGTGGAGGTGGACGACCTGGCCGAGATCGGGCTGCGCTTTGCCAGCGGAGCGACCGGTGGGCTGCACCTCAATTACGTCCAGCAGCCGCCGGTGCACCGGCTGGAGATCGTCGGCAGCGGTGGCAGCATCACATGGGATAACGCCGACGGCGCGGCGCGGCTGTTCCAGGCCGAACAGGGCGCGTGGGAGGTCTTCGCGCCCCCGCCTGGGTTTGAGCGCAACGACCTGTTCCTGGCCGAGATGCGCCACTTCATCGACGTGGCGCGCGGCGCGGCGCAGCCCCTGTGCAGCCTGGAAGACGGCATCCGCGCGCTGGAACTGGCGCTGGCGGTGCATGAGTCAGCGCGGGGTGAGAGGATTGTGCGGTTGTGAGTGAGAATGGCTTTATTGGGTCTTTGAGAGTTGAATTGGATGAGGGGAGACCTATCCCCCAACCCCTTCCCTAAAGGGAAGGGGAGTGGCAGCAAAAGACTCCCCCTTCCCTTTAGGGAAGGGGGCCGGGGGGTTAGGTCTCCCCACTGAACAAGAGAAGGATCATGCATCAAACCGTGGTGAAACAACAAACAGCACTCCAAACCCGCGCCGCCAGTTGGGCGGTGCCGGCGGCGCTGCTGTATTTCACCATCCTGAGCATCTTCATGACCTGGCCGCTGGTCAGGATGATGGGCTCGCAGATCGTGGGGCTGGTGGGCGACAACATCTACTTCGTATGGATGATCGGCTGGATGCAGAAAGCCTTGTTCCAGTTGGGCGTCAACCCGTTTGACGTGTGGTTCCTCAACTACCCCGAGGGCTGGAACATGGCCTACACCGAGATCACCCCGGCGCAACTGGCGCTGGCGCTGCCCTTCAGCCTGATGGCCGGACCAACCTTTGGCTACAACGCCGCCATGCTGCTGACCTTCATCCTCTCCGGGCTGACCATGTTCCTGTGGGTGCGGCATCTGACCGGCAGCGGGCTGGCCGGCCTGGTGGCGGGTACCATCTTCGCTTTTGCGCCGTACCGCTTCGCGCATTATCTCATTGGTCACCTCAACCTCTCGGGCACGCAGTGGTTGCCGCTGTACTTCTGGGGCCTTTTTGATCTGCTGGGCGCGCGGCGCTTTGCGTGGAAACCGGCGCTGCTGGCCGGCGTCGGCCTGGGGCTGATTGCACTGACCTCGCAGTATTACGTCTACATGGCGCTGCTGATCAGCGTGCCGGTGGCGGCGGTGTGGCTGCTGCTCGACCGCGCGCAACTGCGCAGCCGCGCCTTCTGGAAAGGGGCGGGCGCTGCGCTGCTGGCGGCGCTGCCGCTGGTGGCGCTGGCCGTAGGGCCGTACGTGTTCCTCGACCGCCAGGGCGGGCTGCCCGACCGCGACCTGGGCGTGGTGCGGCCGTATTCGGCCAGCCCGACCGATTTTCTGCTGCCGTCCACCGATCATTTCCTGTGGGGGCAGTGGGTGGGTGATCATTTCAACCGCGACATGTGGGTGGAAGGCACGCTCACCCTCGGCTTTCTCACCCTGATCCTGGCCGGGATCGCCCTGTGGAAGCGGCGCGAGAGCGGGACGCCGAAGCCGCTGCTGTGGGCCATGCTGGCCGGGGCGCTGGCAGCGGTGTTGCTGGCCATGGGCACCGACCTGCACTGGAACGGCGCGATGGTTGAGCCGCTGCGGCTGCCGGCAGTGCTGCAGAGTCTGCTCGGCCGGGAGGAGATTCCGCTGCGCCTGCCGGGCTATTACCTGTTCCAGCATTTCCCGTTCTACGCCAAGCTGCGTGCGTTTATGCGCTTTGGCGTATTCGCGCTGGTGCTGGCCGCCGCCGCGGCCGGAGTCGGCGCGGGGTGGCTGCTGCGGCGGGCGGGAAAGCGGCGTCTGCTGGCCGCGGCGCTGTTGGTGGTTTTGGTGCTGTTCGAGTTCTACCCCGGCCCGTACCGGCGCTTCTTCCCGGTGGAAGCGCGCCCGGTGGATGCGTGGCTGGCGCAGCAGCCCGGCGAGGGCGCGGTGGCGCAGTTCCCGTTTGTCGAGTCGGAGGACCAGGAGCAGACCTATTACACCCTGATCCACGGCAAGCCGTTTATCGGCGGCTTTTTCAACGCGTTCCCACCCGAGCAGTACGCGCGCATCCGGCCGGTGCTGGAGCATTTCCCCGACGCGGAAAGCGTGGCGCTGCTGCGGGAGCTGGGGGTGGAGTGGGTGCTGGTGCACACCACGCGCTACGGCAACATGGACGAGGTGCGCGCCGCGAGCGAAGACCTGGGGCTGGAACTGGTGTACGAAAAGAGCGGCCAGGCCGTATTTATGTTCGCGCCGTAAGATCGTTTTTGCGCAAGAAAAGCCGGTCGCACTTTTTGACCACGCAAAATGATAAACAAGTACGCTGAGCCCCGTCGAAGCGTACGGCACGGCCAGCAAACCGAGTTGTCGAATAAGGACAGTAGAATGGCAGTAGATCACAAAAACAGAATCGCGAAGACGCGAAGACGCGAAGGAGAAAATGTTATTCTTCGCGCCTTGGCGTCTTCGCGATTCCCAATTGGCCTTATGTTCATCTTCCTCATCGCCCTGGCCGCGTTGGTTGGCATTTTGGTCAGCACGCGCATGGGGCCGGGCGTGGGCGGCGACGCGACCATTTACATCACCTCGGCGCGCAACCTGGTGGCGGGGAAGGGCTTTGGGCTGATCGACGCGCGCGGCGAATTCCGGCTGCTGCCGTACTTCGCGCCGCTGTTCCCGCTGATGTTGAGCGTCTTCGAGCGCCTGGGGCTGGATCTGCCGCAGGCGGCGCGCTGGCTGAACGCGCTGCTGTTCGCCGGGCTGGCGCTGGGCGCGGGGATGGCCGTGCTGCGGCTCACCCGCTCGGCGGCGTTGGGCGTGCTGGCCGCGCTGCTGGTTGCCTGCTCGCCGATTTTGATCCCAATCTATTCCTGGGCTATGTCCGAGCCGCTGGCGCTGTTGACCGGCTTTTCCGGGTTGTGGCTGGCGCTGCTGGCCGCGCGTGGAGAGAGGCGCGGGGCGGCGTTCTGGGGCTCGGCGCTGCTCACCGGGCTGTCATTCCTCACGCGCTACAGTTCGGCCGGGTTTGTGGGCGCGGCGGCGCTGGGCCTGCTGCTGTTCCGCCACGGGCCGCTGCCCCGCCGTCTGGCGGATGCGCTGATCTATGGCGCAATTGCGGCGCTGCCCACCGCGCTGTGGATGGGCTTTGTGTATCTGCAGACCGACGCGGTATCTTCGCGCAGCGTGGAAAGCGCGGCGGGCATGGCCGCGCGACTGGCGTCCTTCTGGCCGCGCGCGGCGGATATGCTGCTGGCCTGGCTGCTGCCCTATTCGTGGATGGAAACCCCGCGCTACCCGGCAGTGATCAACCGGCTGCTGGTGCCGGGCATGCTCTTGGCGCTGGCGCTGTGGGCCGGGCTGGCGCTGCGCTCCGGGGCGCGGCAGGAGCGCGGTTGGAAGGACGACCGGCTGCGCGCGGCGGCCCTCCTGCTGCTGCTGGCGGCGGCTTACCTGGCGGTGATCCTGCTGGTGTACGTCACCACCTACCCGCCGATAACGATTGACAACCGCATGTTATCACCGCTGCACGTGGCGGTTGTGCTGCTGCTGCCGCTGCTGGCTTCGCTGACCGCGCATATCTTCTCATCCCTGCGATGGGTGAAATCGCTTCTGTTGGCCGGGCTGGCGCTGGGCGCGCTGTGGTTTGGCTGGCGCAGCGTGCGCATCGTCGATATTAACGCGCAGCTTGGGCTGGGCTATTCCTCAGTTGAGTGGCAGGAATCGCAGACGCGGGCGGCGATGCGCGCGGTGCTGCCCGCCGGAGCGGCGGTGGTGACCAACGAGCAGACCGCGCTGCTGTACCTGGATGGCATTACGCCCTACCCGATGATGGAACCCTACCAGGACGCGCCATCCGCCACCTTTACCCGTTTTGGCGACGGCGACCTGGAGAAAGATGACGCTCAGCGCCTGTTCCGCGAGGGAAAGGCGGTGCTGGTGCTGTTCGACACGATTTATGCCCAGATGGAAGGCCTGTACGGCGAGCGCACCGCCGAGCGCGTGCAGGCGCTGACCGCCGGGCTGGAAGTGCTGTTCAAAGGCAACGACGGCGCGATCTACCGCTACCCCGCGCCATAATCTTCGATTGTGATGTCCATGACCAAACGCGTATTCGTGCTTCTTCTTGCAATTACTGCCCTCACCGGCCTGGCGCTGGCGGCGTTCAGCACGCCCAAAGGGTTGGGGCTGGTCAATGATTCGGTGGCTTACATCAACGGCGCGCGCGGACTGGTGGAAGGCAGCGGCTACGGCCGTCTGGCGGGCGACGGCACGATCAAGCCCATCACGCATTTCCCGCCCGGTTTTTCGGTGGTGCTGGCGCTGTTCGGCCTGGTGGGCATGGACGCAATTCCCGCGGCGCGTATCGTCAACTTGGGGCTGTTCGCCCTCAACATCGTCCTGGTGGGGCTGCTGGCGCAGCGCGCCGCACGCTCGCCGTGGGCGGGGGTGCTGGCCGCGGCGCTTTTTGCCTTTTCGGATGCGCTGTTGGGCGTGCACGCCTACGCGCTGAGCGAGCCGCTGTTCCTGACCTTTACCATGGGCGCGATGCTGGCGCTGCTGCGCGCGGTTGAGCTGTTTCCGCCCAAAGTATATAATTCCGGGTGGGTAATGGCGCTGATCGTTTCCGGCGACCTGGCCGGGCTGGCCTACCTGACTCGCTACGTAGGGTTAGCGCTGCTGCCGGTGGGTACGCTGGCGCTGCTGCTGGTTGCCGGAAGTTGGAAGCAAAAATTGCAGCGCGCGGCGATCTTTCTGGGCAGCGCGCTGGCGTGGATTGTGGTGTGGACGGTGCGCAACGCCGCCCTGGTGGGCAGCGCCACCAACCGCACTTTTGGCTACCATGCCATCCCGGCCCAGAATGTACTGGACGGGGTGCGCAACCTGTGGGCGTTCGCGCTGCCCCGGCGCATCCCCCTGGTTGACTGGCTGCCGGGCGGCTTGTGGGTGGCGCTGACCGGGCTGGGGCTGGCTTTGCTGGCGGCCGGGCTGGTATGGGGGCTGCTGCGCGCGCTGCGCGGCCAGCGCGAATCGCTCGCGGCCTGGCTGGTGGGGCTGCACCTGGCGGCCTACCTGGTGATGATTGTGCTTTCGATGACGTTTGTAGACGCCTCTACCACCTTTGAAGACCGCATCCTGGCCCCGGTGTTCGCCGATGCAATCATCCTGCTGGCGTGGGGCTTCACCCGCGCCGCGCAGCGGGCCGGGTCGAGCACCCGGCCGGCGCTGATCGCGCTGGCGGTGCTGCTGGCGCTGAGCTTCGCCGACGACGCGCGCAAGACCGCGCTGGAACTGCGCGTGGATGGGCAGGGCTTTGCCAGCTCGTACTGGAGCAATTCGGAAGTGATGGACGGCGTGCGCCGGCTGCCGGAGGGCGTGACCATCTACTCCAACCGCATCTCGGCCCTCACGCTGCTGGCCGACCGCCAGGCGATTGCGATGCTCAGCCCGATCGACCCGGTGACGCGCGAGCCGCGCCCCAACTTTGAGCGCACCCAGGCCATCATCCGCGAAGCGGTGCTGGAGGGCAGGGCAGTGCTGGTGGTGTTCACCGTCGAAGAGTTGGACGGCATCGACTGGTTTGAAGCGCTGGTGGATGGGGTGCCGGTCATGATCGATGCCCCGGAAGGGCGAATTTATGGAAGGCTGGACGAATAAAAACCAGCCCCGTGTGATTTCGCCGGGTTGTATTACAATACAGCGGTGCTGCGCCGCGCGCAGTTGCAGCAAATTCCACAGGATGGGCAGGCAAATATGAGCGAAATTTTTGATAAGTTCAACATGAAGGGGCAGGTGGCGGTTGTCACCGGTGGGGCCGGGCTGCTGGGCAAGCAGTTCAGCCGCACGCTGGCGCAGGCCAATGCCGCGGTGGTGGCAGCCGACATGAACGCGCAGGCCGCCGAAGCGGTGGCCGCCGATCTGCGCGCCTCGGGCTATCAGGCGCTGGGCGTGGGGGTGGACGTCACCGACCCGGCCTCGGTGCAGGCCATGGTGGACAAAACCCTGGGTGCCTTCGGCCGCCTGGACGTGCTGGTGTGCAGCGCGGCGATGGACCCCAAGTTCGACAGCACGCAGGCCGGGCAGCACGCCAGCAACTTTGAGAACTACCCGCTGGAGGCCTGGCGGCAGGCGCTGGACGTCAACCTGACCGGGCTGTTCCTGTGCGCCCAGGCCGCGGTCAAGCCCATGATCGCTCAGGATCACGGCGTGATCATCAACATTTGCTCCACCTACGGGCTGGTGGGCCCTGACCAGCGCATCTACGAGCGCCCGGGCCAGCCGCGCCAGTACAAGCCCGCTTTTTATTCGGTCACCAAGGCCGGTGTGATCGGCCTGACCCATTACCTGGCCACCTACTACGCCGGGACGAACATCCGCGCCAACGCGCTGACGCCGGGCGGCGTGTACAACAACCACGACGAGACGTTTGTCAAGAATTATTCCTACCGGGCGGTGATGGGGCGCATGGCGCACATTGATGAGATGAACGGCGCGCTGCTGTTCCTGGCATCCGACGCCTCGACTTACATGACCGGCGCCAACCTGGTGGTCGACGGGGGCTGGACGGCATGGTAAAGCCGGATGTGCTGGCCATCATCCCGGCGCGCGGCGGCTCGAAGGGCATCCCGCGCAAGAATATCCGCGAATTTGCCGGCTACCCGCTGATCGCCTACAGCATCGCCGCCGGTTTGAAGGCCGAAAGCGTGACGCGCGTGATTCTATCCACCGACGACGAAGAAATTGCCGCGGTGGGCAGGGCGTGGGGCGCGGAAGTGCCGTTCCTGCGGCCGGCGGAGTTCGCGCAGGATAACACGCTTGATCTGCCGGTGTTTGAGCATGCGCTGCGCTGGCTGGACGAAAACGAAGGCTACCGGCCGGACGTGGTGCTGCAACTGCGCCCGACCTCGCCGGTGCGCCCGCCGTCGATGGTGGACGACGCTGTGCGGCTGCTGCTGGAGCACCCCGAGGCCGATTCGGTGCGCGGGATTGTGCCGGCCGGGCAGAATCCGCACAAGATGTGGAAGGTCGACCCGCAGACGGGTTACCTGCGCAACCTGCTGGACGTGCCCGGCATCGCCGAGCCGTACAACGCGCCGCGCCAGGCGCTGCCGGCGGTCTACTGGCAGACTGGGCATA
>CALDSL010000138.1 GCA_937920255.1 uncultured Anaerolineaceae bacterium
TGGACCTGACCGTTCTCCATTCCACACTGGCCGGCGCTTACCGCCAGGCCAGGCTAGAACCTCTCACGATTGAAATCGCGGATTGGGTTTTCCGGGCGCTGCAGGAGATGCCGCATGCCATCGTAACGGTTGGCCATCCGGACCCGCGCGAAAACGCGCGCGGCGGAGACCAATCGCTGCGCGATCCCCTGGCTGGGTCTGGAAACGCGCCGCAGCAGTACGCTTTGCAACAAAACGAGCTGCTTTTCCGCGGGATGAGCACTTTACGCGAGGAATTCCTGATCATGGTGCTCGCTAATCACGTTTCGTTGAAAAGCATCACCACCATGCTGGCTGCTCAGGCAGAAAACACCTCCGTATACGCCTCGCGGCAAATGGGCGTGCGGGCGGCTTCTTTCGGCGTCAGTTTACCGGCCATATTGACCGGCGGTCTTTCGGAAAATGCGTCAAATTCGTATGGGGTTAACCACGCCACCGGCGTTTCCGAGGGTCAAGGATCAACGGACGGTACCACCAATACCGAAGGTCAGGCGCATACAGTGGGACACGCCAGCACACGCGGCTGGTCCCATTCCGTCGGCGTTACGGAGACCGATACGACCGGCCAGGCGACCACCACCGGCATTTCGGAGACCAGTGGCACTGCCCAAACGCACGGGGAGACGATCACGGATGGATCCTCTCATACTGAATCCTCCGGGTCTGCTACCACGCACATGGACAGTTCCGGGTATGGCGTCAACGGGGGTGTTGGCGGAAGCATCGCACCGGCCGGGGTGGGACTATCGGCTAATGTTGGTGGGAGCGCCAATTGGGGAAGCTCGGATGGCGTGACCTCCAGCAGCGGCAGCGCGGACACGACTTCGCACTCCGTTTCAGTCAGCAACGCGACCACGGAGAGCCATGCAGAAACGCACAGCCAGGCGCAGACCAACTCGCAAAGCCATTCGGTCTCGAACTCGGAGACCTGGACCACCTCTGGCGCGGAGACCGACTCGGTAGCGGATACGGCCAGTACAGCACTCAGCAAGAGCCATTCCAATTCGATCAGCACAACGCGCTCGCAGTCGGAATCTACCGGTATCGGGCAGGCGATTGGGTGCGGGTGGACCGGCGGGATGAGCGTTGGCGTCGCGCCATCCTTCTCGCTGTCCAACAGCTATCAGTGGCAGGAGGACCCCTACATTCTCCTGACCCATATCATGCGCACGCAGCAAAAGCTGCTGGATGTTGCCAGCAAGGAAGGCGCGTATTACACCGACGTGTACGCCCTGGCACGCTCCGAAGCCGGTGCGCAATCCTTGATCGGATTGATCCCGGAAGCATTTCACGGCGTAGAGGATGTCGTCACTGGTGTCCAGGCGCGGAATCTCAGTCCAGAGGAGCAGGCCTACATCGGGCTGCACGCGCGGGCGTTTACGCCTTCGACGCGCGTAGAAAGCATCCCGGAAGTGATGAGCGGATATGCCGATTCTACACTGCTGACCATGCTGCAACTGGCCGCCTATACCGCGCCTGGCATGTACGAGCATGGCACGGCGCTGACGGTGCAGGAAGAGACGCCTTCCTTTGCCTTTTATCCCAACATGCCCGGTGACGTGACACTTGGCCACCAGTGGTCTAGCGAGACCGGTGAGCTCACCAAAGCGCTGTTGAATATTACGCCGGATCGCCATTTTCACACGGCCTTCGTCGGGGATACCGGCTTTGGCAAATCCATCGCCGCGGAGCGCATGGCGCTGGAAACCACCCGCCAGTGGCATTACCGCAGCATCGTGCTGGACTTCGGGCAGGGTTGGCGCAAAGCCTTGAACTGGCCGGGGATGGAAGATCACGTGGATATTCGCCAGCTTTTCCCGGGCGGCCAGCGGCCTTTACGCTGGAACATTTTGCAGGTACCCAAACGCATTGACGCCGGGCGCTACCGCAGCATGGTGGCTGAACTCTTTGCCAATGCCGGGCGCATGGGACCGCGCCAGTTAGGCTTTATTCGGCGCGCCTTGACCGATCTATATCGCAACGCCGGCGTGCTGACCGGCGATCCCTTTGTTCAAAGCGATTTCTGGCAGACCACGGATCCGGAGACGAAACGGACGCAGTCGGTACCGAATCCCTGGGCAGTTGTGACGGACGCCGGCGAGACAGCGGCCATTGAACACTGCTGGGCGGAATACGGGATGGCCAACACGGTTGCGGTGGGCGAGCGGATTGCCAATCTCGATCCCATCGCCCTGCAGGCGCTGGCGGTTCATCGCAGCCGGCGCTTGAGCATGGTGACCCTGGTGCAGAAGCTTCACCAGTACAAGCAAACGCTGCCGAAGAACGATCAGTCCAGTCACACCAGCCTGGAAGGCGTTTTGCTTAGGCTGGAACAATTCGCGGAAGGCCAGATGGCGCGCCAGTATGGCGCGGGCAATGA
>CALDSL010000139.1 GCA_937920255.1 uncultured Anaerolineaceae bacterium
CGGTGAAACCATCGACGTGACCACCTCCAGTTCCGGCGCCCACACCCTGGTGGTGACATGGTCCACCGGAACCGCCAGCGCGTCCTCCGAAGAAGGTTTCTGCGTGGGCGAAGAACCGCCCACCATCAGCCTGAGCCACGACTGCGCCGATGAAGAAGGCTATATCGACTGGTTTGCCACCAACGACAGCGACGAAGATATCGATGTGGAATGGTCCTTCGATGACGGCGACCAGACCGGCACCGTCACCATTGAAGCCGGCGCCACGGTCCTGCTCTATACCTCCATCGGTGGCGAGCACACCATGCAGGTCACCCACAGCGGCGGCATTGTCGTCACCGACGCTTCCGAAGAAGATGAGTGCGGCCTTCCGTTCCTGGATCTGACCCTCGACCATGCCTGCACCGCCGCCGGCATCACCTGGACTGTCAACAATCCCAACCCATTCACTGTTGACGTTGAATGGGACCTGGATGGCACGCAGACCGGCGGCCCGCTCACCGTGCCCGCCAATGGCAGCATCAGCGTCGTCAGCAGCCCCGACACCGAAAGCGCGCATGTGCTTACGGTCACCTATGAAGGCGGCGCGGGCAGCGTCACGGACGAGTCCGAAGCCGACGAATGCTCGGTCGGCGAAGCCGTTCTGGAAGTACTGTATTCGTGCATCGACGATACCGAAACCATCCAGTGGCAGGTGCGCAACACCGGCACCGCCGCTACCAACTTCACCTGGAGTCTGGACGGCGGCGCGGCCAACGCCAGCTTTATCGGCATAGGCCAGACCATCAACGTCACCACCTCCAGCTCCGGCGCGCACACCCTGGCAGTCACCTGGTCCACCGGCACCGCCAGCGCAACCTCCGACGAAGAATTCTGCACCATCGAACAGCCGCCCGCCATCACCCTTGATCACGCCTGCGCGGATGAGGAAGGCTACATCGACTGGTTCGCCAGCAACGAGAGCGACGAAGATGTTGAGGTGGAATGGTCCTTCGACGACGGCGACCAGACCGGAACCGTCACCATCGAAGCTGGCGACACCGTCGTGCTGTACACCTCCGTTGGCGGCGAGCATACCATGCAGGTGACCTACGATGACGATATCGTTGTCACCGATGAATCTGTGGCGGAAGAGTGCGGCATGCCCGTCATCGAGCCGCTGGATGTTGGCTACGCCTGTGTGCTCGGCGAAAACACGCTCACCTGGACGGTGACCAACACCAACGATTTCCCGGTGACCTTCAACTGGGCGCTGGATGGCGGTGCATGGAGCACCGATCTGGTAGTGGCGGCCAACAGCAGCCTGAGCGGCTTTACCACCTCCACATCTACCACCGCCCATGTGATGCAAGTGCGCTGGTATAACGCTGTCGATGCTGTGGATGGGCAGGTGGAAAGGGCTTCCCCGGCGGACGCCTGCGTGGAAATCACGCCGCCCCCGCCGCCCAGCCTGAGCCTGGAATACGTTTGTATCGGCACCACTACCAACCTGCAGTGGACGGCAGTCAATGACGGTGAAGACAGCGTGGCCTTCACCTGGGTCAAAGATCTGGGCGAAGCCGATGAAGAGTCTGGCTCGGACAGCGCGCCGGCCAACGGCGAGCGCGACTTCCTGGTGACCAACAACGACGGCCACACGGTGACTATCACCTGGTCGACGGAAACGGGCACCCTGTCGGTCTCGCGCACATCTCCGGCGGGCATCTGCGACGTCACCACCACGACCGTCACCGTAACGCCGCCGACCACCACCGTCACCGTTACCCCCGGCACCAGCACGGCGACGACTACCGTAACCACCACCCCGGGCACCACTACCGTCACCACCACCCCCGGGACGACGACGCCCGAAACCGGCATCACCACCGTCCCCGGCACCGAAAACCCGCCGGCGGTGGGCGGCTTCCAGGGATCCAGCACGCCCGGCCCGACCTCCACGCCCATCGCCACGGTCGGCGTGCCGATCACCGGCCAGGGCGAGTCGGCGGCTGTTTCGCCTGCCACCGGCGGCGATCTGAGCCGCGCGACCGGCATGGCCCTGTGGCAGCAGATTTTGTTCAACGGCGGCCTGCTGTTCCTGGGCATGGCGCTGATCTTTGAAGGACTGGGACGCAAGTTCCGCTAGGATTATTGGCGCAATACCACAAACCCTAAAGGTCTCTCAGAACCGCCCCGGCCTGGCAAGGCAAGTATTTCCGCGGTGCGCGGGACGCGACGGCAAGAGCGATCTTTAGGGTTTGTAACTGCTCAGCCAGAGGATGAATATGGTGTTTTGTTTTTTGGGCTACACCCAAAAAACAAAACACCATAGAACCCCTCCAGCCCGAGCAGTTACGAGGGTTTTATCAAATGATGGGAGTCTTGTTTGCGGATTAAATCGTTCCTGCTGGTCGCCGCCGGGCTGGTGATGGTCATTTGGGCCGTATCGCGGGTGGCGACCGACATCATTCCCGCGCTGCAGCCCACGCCGACATCCGCTGAAGTGGTGCTGGAAAGCTACGCGCCCAATGCCGGGCCATTGGGCAACCCCGAGCTGGAAGACCGCACCGCCCCATCCGGCGAAACCGAATCGCTGCCGGTCTACGATCTCGCGCTGGCAGCGCCGCCGGCCGCCGCGGTGCAGCCCACCCGGCCGGCCTCGGCCGGCCCCACGCCGGCTGCCACCCGCCAGGCGCAGCCGGTGGATGATCCGGCCATCACCGCCGTGCCGACCGAGGATACCGGCGCCGGTTCAGACCTGTACCTGGCAGTGGTCGATCCGACCCCGGTTGCCACGCTCGAGGTGCTCGAACCGGCCATCCCCACCCGCATCGTCATCCCCAACATCGGGTTGGACGCGCCGGTGGAGCTGGCCGCTTCGCAAAAGGTGCAGATCGCCGGGAAAGTCTACTACCAGTGGCTCTCGCCGGATAAATTCGCCGCCGGATGGCACACCAACTCGGCCTACCTGGGCATGAAGGGCAACACGGTCCTCAACGGCCATCACAACATCTCGGGCAAGGTGTTCGAGCACCTGATCGATCTCAACATCGGCGAGCCGATCCAGTTGTATGGCCAGGACAAGCTCTTCAGCTACATTGTGGTCAATAAAATGATCCTGGAAGAGCGCGACGCTCCGGTGGAACAGCGCCTGGAAAACGCGCGCTGGCTGGCGCGCTCGGAAGACGAGCGCCTGACGCTCATCACCTGCTGGCCGCCTGAGTCGAACACCCACCGCCTGATTATCGTGGCCATCCCCGACCCGGCCCGGCAGTAATCCTCAACCGCCCGCCGCTGATCTCGCAGCCCTGCACGAAAACCGCGGGGGCATCCGGCCACGCCTGGTAGCGCGCCCACGCGCCCAGCGCCTGCCCGGCCTCTTCCACCGGCGCGCCGCCGGGGTGCCACAGGCTGCCGTCCAGCCCCACGCTCAGGCGCGGCGCTCCCGCTTCCGGCGCAGCCCATGCCCGCAGCACGCGCTGCGGGTCGATCTCGGCCAGCAGGCGCCCGCCGCCAGCGCGGCCTGCCAGCAGCAGGTCTTCCACCTCCTGCTGGCAGGTGCGCACTCGTTGTTCGTGCACCGCCGCGAGGATTCCGCTCGGTTCTTCCACCAGAACGCGCCGCAGGAACTGCCCGCCACGCTGCGGGCCGGCGTAATACCCCAGCAGCCGTGTGGTATCCCCCCCGCCCAGCACGCGCGCCAGCGCGTTGGCCTGCGGCGAGCGCACGGCCCAGGCGCTGCCGTTCCATACCCGGCAGGGGTAGCGCAGCCCCGCCTGTTCGTTACACCCGATGCGGTAACCGCTGGCGCTGCTCACCGCGCCGCTGCGCCATAACACCACTCCAAACGCCGTGCCGGGTGTCACCTGCGCCGCGCCGCTCAGGCTCACCCGCACCGGCTGCATCGCGTCGCCGGCGGGCACGTCCACCGTATCCATCGCCGCGCCGTAGGGGATGCCGCTGGGGTCCACCGCGTGCAGGCTGGCGCGCAGCGTGTCGGCCGGGCTGCCCACTCGCTGTGCGCACACCTCCAGTTCCAGCGCCTGCCACGACAGAAACGGGCCGTGATCGTCCACCAGCGCCTGGGCGCACATCACCTGCGCGCTGCTCATGCCCACGCTGGCTTCCGCGTCCAGGTTCCACGGGGCTTCCACCGCGGCGCAGCCCTCGCCCTGCGAGAAGAACAGCCGCCAGCCCAGGCTGTGCCACCAGCCGCGCAGCCCCAGCCGCACCCGCGCCGGCCCGGGGCGTTGCGCGGCCTGCCAGCCGATCTCCGCCCGGCCGCGGCGTTCCAGCACCGCGCGCGCCGCGGCTTCTGCGCGCAGAGCGGTGCTTTCGCCCAAATCCAGCAGGCTTTCCTTCTCGCCGTACAGCGCCACGCTGGCTTCATCGCGCACGCGCAGCACGCGTTCCGCTCCCGAAAGCTCGCGATAGCGGCACACCACCACGTTGCGCATCCCGTCCAGCGAAAACCGCATCTGGCCCCCGCCGCCTTCCAGCCCCAGCGACGAGACATACCCCCACCAGCAGCGCCGCCCGCCGAGGGTGAACACTTCCACCGGGCAGCGCAGCAGATCCTGCCAGCGCGCGGCTGTTCCGCCCGGTGCGGCGCAGGTGATCCAAGCCGTGTCCGGCCCGCCGTACGCCGACCAGCGCATCTGCTCCACCTGCCAGCCGCCGGCCGGCTGCTCCCATCCTTCGCCGAAATCGCGTGTGCCAAACACCACGTCTACGTCCATGCCGGCCTCACACTTCCCGCCAGCGCGGGCGGTACCACAGGCGCACGCGCAGCTCGTCCAGGCTGCCGCCGGCGTGCAGAACGTACAGCCGCTGGTCGCGGCCGGGCTCCAGCGCCAGCGGCTGCCCCACCGCGCAGTGCGAGGCCAGCCGCGCCCCACCCCCTTCCGGCGTCGCCGCCACTGCGCCGCAGTCGTCCTCCAGTACGCCGCCGCCCTGCAGCCCGCCGCGCGCCAGGTAGCGCCGCACCCGCCCGGCGGGGAAGAACTGCACGAAATCGATGCTGGCCTCGTAGATGCCGGGGCCTTTGAGCATCAGCGCCAGCGCCAGAGGGGCAAAGCGCCCGCCGCGCAGCCCGGCGAAGAGATCCACCGCCGGCAGTTCCTGCAGCAGGGCGCTGCCCAGCGGCAGGCGCGCGCTCTCCCAGGTGACGCCCTGGCTGGTCACCTGCCAGAAAACCACCGCGTCGGCGTACGGGCCGGGGGCCGCCAGAAAGCGCGCGAACGGGATCATTTCGCCCGGCTCCCACGCCAGCAGGTCATCGCTGCTCAAATGCCAGGTCAGCAGCGCTGAGGCCGGGAACGGGCTGACCACGCGGCGCACGTACTGCCCGCCGCTGGCCTCTGGCGCGACGATCCCGGTCTCGCCCTCCGCCGCTTCAGCTTCCAGCACCACCCCGCCCCGCCCCGGCGCTCCGTCCTCGCCGCCGGTTACCAGCGCGGTAGTCAGGTCGCCCAGCCCATTGGTATACGCCGCGTTCAGCCGCACCAGGCCGGGCAAACTGCCGCGCACCTGCCCGCCCGTCACCGCGGCATAGTTGCAGTGCTGGCCGTCACAGTGATTCATCAGCAGCAGCCCCTCGCCGCCGTCGACGCCGCCCGGGTTGGCGGCCGCCAGCACTTCCTCGCTACTCTCCCAGACGTCCACCCGCCGCAGCCGCACCTCCACCTGCGCCCGCCCACTGGCCAGCCCACCCGGCGGCAGGCTGATCTGCCCGGCGGTGATCAGGCTTCGGTATTCTTCGCTCCCGGCGTACGGCACGATGCACAGGTTCACCGGCTGGCCGGCGCCTTCGCGCGCCCAACGCGCGGCTAACAGCAGCAGCCGCTCCACTTCCGCCACCCAGGCGCGCAACTGCTCAGGCATACCTTCCAGAATGATGCCCAGGCGTTCCTCGCGCTCCTCCCCCGCCCAACCTGGCGCGGCGCGCAGCGTCGCCCTCACCGGCGGCTGCGCCTCCGCCCCGTGCAGCCACATCACCGCCCCATCCCCCTGCCGCAATGCCAGCATTTCCATGTTGCCTCCATCGATTAAGAGCAGATTGTGTAGGTTGGGTTGAGCGAAGCGAAACCCAACATCAAAACCTCAATGGCAAAGAGCGTTGGGTTTCGCTGCGCTCAACCCAACCTACAAAACTTATCTTCGCTTTTCTTCGCGTTCCCTTCGCGTTCCCTTCGCGTGCTTCGCGGTTAAGCTTTTTACATAACCCTTAATACCCTCACCCCTATTCCCACTGCGCAAATGCCAGCCCGCGCGGCCGCAGCCGGCGCAGATCATTCTCAAAGCCGCGCAGTTGGGTCACGCTCCACTGCAGCAGCGCCACCGATTCCTTTGGCTCCTGGTGATAACCCGCGATGGCCATGCACGCGCGCCGCTCCACCGCGTAACCCGCCGCCCCGGCCACCAGCAGCGAGGCATGGCGCGGGTGCAGGCTGGTTTCCGTCGCTCCGTTCAGCCCTTCCAGCGTGTGCAGCGCCGTGTACACCACCTTCACCCGCTCGCCCGCGCGCAGCACTCCCTCGCGCGCCGAAAGCCGCAGCCGCGACAGGTTGGCGTGCCAGGCCACGATCCAGCCCTGCACACGGCGCGGCACGCCGTCCATGCGCCACACCTCCAACACGTCGATCAGACCCAATACGCCCGCCAGTTCCACTTCCAGCCCCTCCAGCGCAACCAATTCAACGCTGACCGTGCGCGGCAGCGACATGCTGAGCATATCCAGCGCCTCGCGCAGGCTTTCATCCAGCATTTCATCCGACCACGCCAGCCCGTTCGTATCCGCCAGCGCGGCGCGCACGCGTCCGCGCAGTTCCACCAGGTTCATTGTGTGCCTCCTTTCCCGGCGGCCGGTGAGTTCGCCCGGCCGCCGGGCTGTCTGCGGTTTATTCGATGTACTTCCTGCCCTCGGCGGTGATGATCACCACCCGCCCATCCGGGCGCACACCCCACGCCAGCAGCCGGTCAGGGTCCGCGCCGTGCTGCTGCGCCAGCCGCCGCGCGCGTTCCAGCGCGCCGTCCGCGGCCGGCTTTTTGGGCTTCGCGCTCACTCCTGGCCGCTTTCTTTCGGCGGTTTGGTCTGCGCCGGCGCATGGCGCAGGATGCTGATACTGCGCGGCCGCGGCAGGCCTGCATCTTCCACCGCTACGCCCAGCATGTAGCCCACCAGCACCACCACCAGCGAGGTGATCTGGTCTTCGTCCAGCGGGAATTCCGGCCGGTAGGCCTTGAGGATGATCATCCCCAAGCCCACCACCGCCGCCCAAAACTTGCGCGACGACAGCAAATGCTTCAGTTTTTCCATTGGGTTCCTCCGTGTTTGATCATTGATTTGTTGGAATTGCGATGCGTGGATTCTGTGTGGTGATGCTCCACCCCCCTCTGTCCCCCCAAATCGCTGAAAAGCGCGATTTGGAGGGAAGATTGCGACTCTCCCTCCAAATCGCGCTCTTTGCGATTTGGGGGGAGCGGGAGGGGGGTGGGTTACCCCGCCACGTTATTCTTATGCAGCGGGCGAAAATCGTTCACCCACACCGTCAGGAAATGGCGCACCTTCAGCCGGTGCTCGTCGTTGGTGAACACCGCCGGGCTGTGCTCATCCCCGGCGATGAACACCTCGGGCATGATCCCAAACCGCTCGCCCACGAAAATGGCCGGAGCCACGCGCGGATCGCACACCGCCGCCCAGTTTGTCGCGTCAGTCCATTCCGGCACGGTGATTACATCCCCCGGCTGGCCGCGCTGCATGTTCTCGCTGTAGATGTTGGCCGCGTTCTCCAGCGCCGGATACAGGATCTTCATCCCCGCCAGTTGCAGGGCGCGCGGCACCAGCAGGTAGCGCGGGTTGATGGCCATGCGCGGCCCCACGCCGATGTCCTCCCCGGCGTTGCGTACCAGCATGGGCTGGTTGTACACCGCGGTGCAGGCCGCGTCCCACTCGGCCGCGCTCAGCGCGCCGGTGCGCAGGTTGGCGTGGCCGCCAGCGGTGGTCACCGCCGTGGCGTTGAACAGCGCGCCTGTGTCGGCCAGCACCGGCCCGGTGTGGCTGTTATCGGTGAAGACAGCCGCCACCAGCGAGGAGATGTTGCGCAGCCCGGCGCTGGCCAGCTCGCGCGGGTAGGCGCGCAGTTTGCGCGTCTCATCCCGGTCGATCAGTTCCAGCGTCAGCGGAATATAGCCGCCGTACTTGACGAATTCCGCCGTCTCGGCCGAATCCCCCACGTACAGCTCGGGGTAGGCCTCGCCCTCGTCCACCGCGGGCAGGCTGCCCACCGTGCCCACCAGCGTGCCGGTCACCTGGTTGACGCTGTCGAAATGCTCCACGCTCACCACGCGCTCCCACCAGTCGTAGCCGGCGCGGCCCAGTTCGCGCCAGCGGTTGACCACCACCTTGTTCATCGCGTTCTTCACCAGCCCGGTGAAGTCGGCGGTGGTGGCCAGCCGCGCCCGCTCGGGGTAGTAGCCGCCGTGCAGGTCGTAGTCGCCGGTGAGGGTCAGGTACAGTTCGCGCACGCCCGAAAGCCGCGCTACCTGCAGGGTTTGCTGCTCGCGCTCGCGCGGCGCGCCGAACAGGTCGTCCACCGCGGCCTGGAGCTGGTCGTGCGTGTCGGCCATGCCGCTGATGCGCGGCCCCTGAACCGCCCCGGCACCGCTCAGCGCCGAAATCAGCGCGCGGCCGTCTTCCACCGCTTTGGCCAGCGCCTCGGGCGCGAACGCCTGCCCGCCAAACTGCTTGCGGATGCTATCCTGCACCGGCTGCGGCAGCCGCGAGGCCGCCAGCGTGGTCTCCAGCAGGTAGCTGGAAAGCTGTACCGCCAGGGGTTCGTCCTGGGCCTGTTCGGCCTTCGGTGCCTGCGTTTCTTGCGTCTCCATCGTCATTGTTCCTCCTGTTGCTTGGCTCAAATAGGGTTCCATCCCTGCCGCCAGCGGCAGGCGGCGCACAAAGGCGCCCCCGCGGGCCGGGTGGTACACCAGGTCCACGGAATACACGCGCACAATCTCGCTGATCTCCTTTCCCTTGGCCACAAAGCCGATATCCGCCGAAAAGCCCACCCGCGGCCCGCCCGCGCCGTCGCTCGCGAGAAGGTCGCGCCCCAGCGCGTCTACCAGCCCGCCGGCCGGCCCCAGCGTGCGCAACCGCAGCCGGATGCCCTGCGCGGTCTCATCCCACGCCGGCTGGTTGAACACCCCGCCCAGGTCGCGCACGCTGCGCCCCGGCTGGTGCTGCGGGCTGCTGGCGTGATCCACAAAGCACTCCACGCCGTCCCACAGCGCCAGGCTACGCCGCAGCACGTCTGGCCGGAACAGCCAGCCGTTGCCGCTGCCCGCGGTGATGGCCAACACATCGAACTGCCCCGCCGATCCGTCGCTGGCCGCTTTTTCGCCGGCTGGCGCCAGCGGCTGCAAACCAAAGAACGCCCGCTGCTCTTCCGCGCTCATCGCTCCTTTGCTCCTTCCCAGCGCGCCGCGCCGCTGCCGCCCTTCACCGCGCCGCTTTCGCCGTCCACTTCCACGCCGGCCGGGCGCCTCGCCCGGCCCGGCCGCGCCCCACGCGTCACGCCCGCCCTCCGCCCGCGCGCCAGCATGGCCTCCACGTCCACCACCTCACCCGCGAAACGGTACGCCAGCCGCAGCAACTCGCCGTCGTCGATCAGCGCGCGGTCGCGCAGGCTGCTGAAGGCCGAGACCGCCGTCGAAGCCGCCACCGCCAGCGCGGCGTTGTCGCGCGCGCTCACGTCCGCC
>CALDSL010000140.1 GCA_937920255.1 uncultured Anaerolineaceae bacterium
ACGTGCGGGCTTTCCGCGATTCGAACGGCGACGGGCACGGCGACCTGCCCGGCCTCACCAGCCAGCTCGACTACCTCAAATGGCTGGGCGTCGACTGTATCTGGCTCATGCCCATTTACCCCTCGCCGCTGCGCGACGACGGCTACGACATCGCCGACTTCACCGGGGTGCTCAAGGAGTACGGCACGCTGGAAGATTTCCGCGACCTGGTGCGTGGCGCGCACCGGCGCGGCATCCGCGTAATCGCCGACCTGGTGCTCAACCACACCTCCGACCAGCACAGTTGGTTTCAGGCGGCGCGCTCAGACCCCAACTCACCCTACCGCGATTTTTACGTGTGGTCCGACACGCCCGATAAGTACAAGGACGCGCGCATCATCTTCCTCGACACCGAGCCGTCGAACTGGACCTACGATGAGAAGGCCGGGCAGTACTTCTGGCACCGCTTCTTCTCCACCCAGCCGGATCTCAACTACGACAACCCGGCGGTGCGCAAGGCGATGATCGACGTGCTTGATTTCTGGATGGCCTCGGGTATCGACGGGTTCCGCGCCGATGCCATCCCCTACCTGATCGAGCGCGAAGGCACCAGTTGCGAAAACCTGCCCGAAACCCACGAGGTGATCCAGCAGATCCGCGCCTACATGAACCAGTATTACCCCGGCGCGATCCTGCTGGGCGAGGCCAACCAATGGCCGGAGGACGTGCGCCCCTATTTTGGCGATGGCACCAATGAGCTGCACATGAACTTCCACTTCCCGCTCATGCCGCGCATTTTCATCGCCATGAAGTCGGCTGACCGCACGCCGATCCAGTGGGTGCTGTCCAAGACACCGCCCATCCCGCAGGAGTGCCAGTGGTGCACCTTCCTGCGCAACCACGACGAGCTGACACTGGAGATGGTGACGCCCGAAGAGCGGCAGTGGATGTGGGAGCAGTACGCCCCCGAGCCGCGCATGCGGCTGAACCTGGGCATCCGCCGCCGGCTGGCGCCGCTGCTGGACAATGATCCTCAAAAGCTGCGGCTGGCGTATTCGATCCTGTTCACTATGCCCGGCACGCCGATCATCTACTACGGAGACGAGATCGGCATGGGCGACAACATCGAGCTGTTCGACCGCAACGGCGTGCGCACGCCCATGCAGTGGAGCAACGAGCCCAACGCCGGTTTCTCCAGCGCCGACCCGTCGAAACTGTACGCGCCGGTGATCGCAACGCCGCCCTACGACCCGGCCACGGTCAACGTGGGCACGCAGCAGTCCGACCCCGATTCGCTGCTCAACCACCTGCGCCGGCTGATCGCGCTGCGCAAGGCGATGCCGGTGCTGGCCTACGGCGACATGCAGTGGCTGGACATTCCCAACAAGGAGATCCTGGCCTTCAGCCGCAGCCTGCCGGTGGAAGCTCCCGGACTGGAGCCCGAACTGGCCGCGGCCGCGGCCGTTGATCCCTTGGCGGTCAACGCGGCGGCGGTCGACACCCATGCTCCCGTTGCTGCCGCGGATGACCCGGCGCGCGCGCCGCACGCCACCGCCTATTTCTTCCATAACCTGTCGGGGGTGCAGCAGACCTTCTCGGCGCCGGCGGACCTGCCGGTCAAGCTGGTGGACCGCCTCATCGGCCAGCCGATGATCATCACCCTGCCGCCCTATGGGTCGCTGTGGCTGGAGCCGTCATCATGATCATGATCCGCCGTGTACTGATTGCTGTGCTGGTTGTGCTGCTGCTGGCAGGCGCGTTCCTGCTGATGGATTTTCGCGTGGCGCAGAGCAACACCCAGGCGAACACCACCTTTGGCAGCGGCACCAACAACGCCGGCGCGCCGCCGCAGCCCATGCCGGTCTACGTGTGGATCGAGGAGAAAGATTCGCTCTCCACCGGTCTGCGCGACGCGCTGGTGGAAGAGCTGGTGGCCTCGGGGCGCTTCAACCCGCAGGTGCTGCCGGCCGCGCCGAAGCCCACCGCCGGCGACGTGCCGCTGCTGCGGGTGTGGGTCGAGCG
>CALDSL010000141.1 GCA_937920255.1 uncultured Anaerolineaceae bacterium
TGGCGCCCCTGGTGAGATTCGAACTCACAGCCAATAGCTTAGAAGGCTACTGCTCTGTCCATTGAGCTACAGGGGCGTAATGGTTTGACTCATTTTATCACAAACGCCTGTGAAAACCCATCTGGCAGCTTTCACATCACCGCTGCACCGGGCGCAGCCCCTTATACACCTGTGGGGTGGCGATGGTGCGCAGGATGGTTTCAGCCGGGCGGTCGATCTCCTCGGAAAGCTCGTTGGGGGTCATGGGCTGGTTACCGTTGGCCAGCAGGGTGCGGAACACGGCATCCACCAGGGTGGTGTAGGCATTCTTGAATTCCGGCTGCCTGGCGCAGTGGCTGATGAGAATATGCTGCAGGCCGTCCACGGTGGTCACTTCGGCGGTTTCCGGGTCCACCCAGTCGATCGCGGTTTGCGCGTCCATATCGGCATAGGCGGCCTGGTGTTCCTCGCATAACATGCCGTGCAGGTATACATGCCAGTTGGAATCATGCTGCTTCCACCAATTGAAATCGATGTGGAACGGCGTGTCTTTTGTGGGCTTTACAAGGCTAAACCTCTTGGTTTCAATCATGCGCATTTTCCTCTTGAATGTTCTCATTCAGGCGGAAGTACAGGTCACCCATGTGCGCAGACCAGGGCTTTTCGATGAGCAGGCTCAAAATGGGTCCCGGTGGTGTCCGGCGGACAAGATTGACCGTGGCATACAGGTCCTGGGCATGCACGCTGCCTTGCGGATTGAGTTTTGCCAGCTCGCGCATCATCGCGATCACCGTGGGCTCCAGCGGGCCGCGCTGCTTTGCGCCACCGCTCCAGATTTGATCCAGCGCCGCCAGATCGGGGATCGCGGTCGCGAGGTGATCGTCGAAGGTTGTGGCGATGAGCTGCTTGAGCATGGCGAACACAATGCCGCCGTCGGCGCCAACCAGCGCGGTGCGGATCCATTCGCGCCCGGGGCGGCGTTTTTCGGCGCGGATGATGACCTCACCCTGGGTTTTACCCTTTTGAATGCGGATGATGCTGCCCGGGAAGACGCCCTGGGCCACATACCAGTCGCGCAGGCCGTAGGCGTAGCGGTGCTCGCGAACGATCCAGCCGTCGATCTTCTGGCCGCTGTCGCCATCGATAAAGGTGAACCGTACGCGCGGCGATTCATACGCGGTGGGCAGGAACTGATCCACGCGGCAGCAAAGCGGCAGGGTGCCGGCACGCCAGTGCGCAAACACCAGCGCGATGCGCACTTCTTCCGCATCCGGGTTAACCTCGCCGCCGGCATTGGGTTCCAGTTCGTCGCACACCAGCGGGTCGAGTAGCTTCATGGCTTCGCGCACCATTTCGTGGTCATATTCAACGGGGCGGTATTTCAAATAGCTGGGCGGTTCCTGAACCGGGGAAGGTTCCAGGCGGCGCAAGAACCACAGCACCTCACCCGACGGCCCGACCTCGTCGAAACGGCCATCTTCCTGTAAGGCCAGGTTGAGCGAGAATTCGGTCAGTTTCAGGTTGCTGTCTGACGGCAGTTCAATCTGATCCAGAATCGCTTTGGTAGGCAGCGGACCGCCGCCTTCCATATCCAGCACTGCCTCGGCCAGGTTGAGGTGGCCGATGTTGACATCCACCAGCAGCGCGCGGGGGAACCAACGCCCGGCGATGCGCACCAGGTCTTCGTTGGCTTCCAGTGATTCGGTCAGGCTGGCGATAATTTTCTGGCTGTATTTCTTCATCACCAGGCCCGGGTTCATTGAGGGGTCGTCGGTGGCGATCGTAATGGGCTGGTTGAGCATGTGCTCTTGCAGCTCGGAAGCGAAAGCGCGCTTTTCGCCGCTCCCAAAGGTCACATCAATTACCGAGAACGGCGGCAGTTCGGGGTTATGCCCTTCGCGCACCGCGGTGATTTTTCCCTGTTCATAGGCTCGAGCGGGGAAGACCAGCGTCTGACCGGCCTTGTACTGGCCTTTTGGAAGATACAGGTCGCCGCCTGCCTGTTGTTCTTTCTCGAGTTTCGCTTTCTCGTTCCGGATTCTTTCATCTACGACCGCAAGCGCTAGTTCCTGAGGTGTTTGCGGGGTTTCAACTTCCAGTAAGAAGTTGTACAGATATTCCAGGTCACTTTCCTGAACTTGAAACTTTTCCCAATAATCCGGGCGGAGAGAAAGAGGAGCAATTGCCATAAAACGATTTTCCCTTACCGGCGCATCCGAAACTTGCCTGCGGTTCACATTCAGGCGAAATGCACCATCAACTTTTTATATCAACGGTATGGATTATACCCTGTATTCTGATCAGGATGGTAATACTGGCGTACCTGGGAATGCGCGGGATGGCGGGAGATCATCCTCCTACGGGTAGGGGGTCTCCAGCCACTCCAGGGGTTCCACCTGGACGCCATTAACAAGAATTTCCCAATGCAGATGTGGGCCGGTCACGCGGCCGGTGTCGCCGATCAGCCCGATGAGCTGGCCTGCTTCAACCTTATCGCCAACCTGCACTTTAATCTCTGTCTGGTGAAAATAGGCGCTGTACACACCCCAGCCGTGGTCAATATAGGTGGCATTGCCGCGTACCGTCAGAGGGCCGGCGAAGACCACCACGCCGGGCGCCGGCGCGTAGATATTCAGGTTGGCGCACACGCCGTAATCCGCGCCGGTATGGAAGTAATTAAACTCGCTGCCATTATACGATCGACGGTTGCCGTACCAGGACTTGATGCAAACTGGCTCGTCCACCGGGTTACGGAAGACGCCCTGCCAGTATTTGGTGGGGGTGGCCGGCACAACCACAGCCGCGACAGCGTCGTCTTCCGGTTTGGTGTTGGCCGGGTCGATCGTTTGCGGATCGACGAAAAGCGGCGGGTCCTGAGCATAGCCGCCCGCCTGTAGCAGAACCATTTGCTGGAAGGATACCGTCTGGCCGTTCTCCGCGGTTCCGTTCAGTACGAACGGGGCAAGGCCGGGCTTGGCCATGGCGTGCACGCCCTGCAGCGCGACATAACTGTTGCTGGCCTGGTCGACCGGAAAGAAGTTGAGCGTTTTGCCGTTGAGCGAACCACCCAGTTGAAGCGGCTCGGTGGTGGTGACGCGCACCACCGCCGTCCCGCCCTGGATCAGCGGTAGCGAGTCGATTTGCAGGGTGGCAATAAAGGGGATGCCGGTTTCGCCTTCTCCGGTCGATTCCCCTTCGAAAAACAACGCTGCGCCGGGGAGCGCATCCCAAGATCCAGCCAGCCCGTTGCTACGGGTCATGGCCCACGGGCTTATGTTGCTGGCGACGGCAGCCTCCAGCAGCGACCGGCCTTCACCAAGCACGGTGCGGCCCGACATGGGCGCGTTGTTTTCGTCCTGCGGGATGATGATATTCGCCCCGGCAAAAACCTCGTCCGGGCTGGTGAGGCGGTTGAGCTTGACCAGCATGGGCTGTGGAATGCGGAAACGGCGGCTGAGACTGGCCAGGTTATCGCCCAGAGGCGTACTCTCGGTGATTAGCCGTCCTTGAACACCTTCCAACCCAGGGATCACCAGTTCCTGGCCGGCGGAGAGCATGTTGGGATTTTCCAGGTTGTTGGCGCTGATCAAATCATCGACCGAAACGCCAAACCGAACCGCGATCACATTGAGCGTATCGCCCTGCTGCACAACGTACACCGGGCCGCTGGGCGATTCCTGCGCGATAACGGGTCGCGCGGAAGCCAGCAGAAAGACAAAAATCAAAATCAGGCGAATGAGATTATGGCGCATCGGTAAATTGAATTTGATCTCCCAGGTGAAATTCGACGATGTATTCCGGGCGTGTCTCCAGGGTGAAACGCGCCGGTTTTGCAGGCACGTACGAGGGCCTCCAGCGGCGCGCGATATGGACATCCACCACGCGCAAGCCGGCGTCCATCCAGATGACGCCCAGGTCAAAATTCATGAAGAGCATGTGGATGGACGAATTGACGCGCGACTCGGTATTTTCCACCAGCACCAGGCCTTCGCGCTCGTCCAGCGACTTGCGAAACATCAGACCACGAAAGCGGGTGAAAAATGAATCGCAGTAAGCGGCCCGCAGCGGGGATTTGAGGGGTGACGTCTGGTTGTGAATGAAAATGCGACGCATACCTGCTTGTGACCTGGCCCTGCCGTAATGCTATACCGGCGGCTGCGCGAGAACGCGATCGATGCTGTCCAATAACTCTTGCGGGCGGAAAGGCTTGCTGATGTAGTCGTCCACTTTGGCGATGTGCAGGCCAAGGACACGGTCAATCGCCTGCGATTTGGCGGTGATTACAATCACAGGAACATTGCGCGTGGATTCGTTGGCCTTAATCTGCTGGTAGACATCCCAACCATCGACGTCGGGCATCATCAAATCCAGGAGGATGAGGTCGGGCTTGTCCTCCAGTACCATCTCCAGACCCTCTTTCCCCCCATGAGCGCCCTTTACCGTAAAGCCGCGGCGGTTTAAAATGAGTGTGACCAAGTCGATCATTTCCGGGTCATCCTCAATATAAATGATCGTGCAGATTTTTCCGCTATCCATTTGGGAGCTCCTCACCTGATTGATCAAGTTTACCACAGCCTGAATCAATGTCAAATGAAAATCACAACCTGGAATGTCAACGGAATACGCGCGGTGATGCGCAAAGGTTTGCCCGGCTGGATCCAGCAAATGGATGCCGATGTGCTCTGCCTGCAAGAGGTGAAAGCCCGCCCCGAGCAGGTGGACGGCCTGGGGCTGATCATGCCGGACGCGCAGGTGTACTGGAACCCGGCCGAGCGCCCGGGCTACAGCGGCGTGGCGACGTTTTGCAGGCAAGCGCCGCTCAGCGTGCAGATGGGTCTGGAGGACGAGCGCTTCGATAACGAGGGGCGCGTGATCCGCGTGAAGTACCCCGGGTTCACGCTGTTCAATGTGTATTTTCCCAATGGCCAGCGCGGGCATGACCGGGTGGCTTATAAATTGGATTTCTACGCGCGGCTGTTGGATATTTGCGACCAGCTCCACGCGCAGGGCGAAACGGTCATCATCACCGGAGATTTCAATACCGCGCACCGCGAAATTGACCTGAAAAATCCGCGCCAAAATGCAACAACCTCTGGCTTTATGCCAGAAGAACGGGTTTGGATCGATTATTACCTGGCCCACGGCTTCACGGACGCCTACCGCGAACTCTACCCGGACAAGGTACAGTACACCTGGTGGACGTTTATCTCCAACGCGCGCGCCCGCAACGTGGGCTGGCGCATCGACTACTTCCTGGTCTCGTCCGATTTGATGCCCGCGGTGCAGGACGTTGTCATCCACGATGACATGCCTGGCTCAGACCACTGCCCGGTGACACTGCACCTGCGGGATGTTTAACGGCCGGGCGTTGGCCGCTGGCGGGAATCCCAATACCTCATCTTGCCAGCCAGGGGAACCTCGTATATACTCAATGCGGAGGGCTCGCACGCATGACAAAACAGCGTATTGTATTGGTGGACGACCACGAGGTAGTGCGACTGGGGTTGAAAGCGCTTCTGGAGCACCATCCGCAGTTTGAAGTGGTAGCCGAGGCCGGCACCGCCAAGGATGCCATCGAGCAGGTCGAACGCCACCAGCCGGATGTGGTTCTAATGGATATTCGCCTGCCGGGCGCTTCGGGGATTGAAGCCTGCGAGGAGATCGTGCAGAACTTCCCACAGACGCGCGTGATTATGCTGACGTCCTACGCCGAAGATGAGATGCTGTTCTCCGCGATCCGCGCCGGGGCATCCGGGTACGTGCTCAAGCAGATCGGCGGCGACGATTTGATCAAAGCGGTTGAGGCGGTTGGGCGCGGCGAAGCGCTGCTCGACCCGGCTGTCACCCAGCGCGTGTTCCAGGAAGTGCGCCGGGCCGTCAAAGAGGAAGAAGCCTCGGCGTTTGCCAATCTCAGCCAGCAGGAACGCCACGTGCTGCTGCTGGTTTCGGAAGGCAAGACCAACCGCGAGATTGCCAAAGCCCTGTTCCTGGGCGAGGGCACTGTTCGTAATTACGTCAGCAGCATTTTATCCAAGCTGGGTGTGAGCAACCGCGCCGAAGCCGCGGCGTACGCGGTGGAACATAATTTACGCGAGTATTTGTAAGAAATTCTAAACACAAAAAAAGACACCCGCGCGGGTGTCTTTTTTTGTGTTACCAGTCTAACCGCAGAGTTCTTTCCACACGCCGGCCATGTACAGGGCGTCGTCTTCCATGGCCGGGCTTTCGCACAGGATGCGCCCAGCGCAGCCGTGGTCGAGCAGGGCGCGGAACAGATCGGCGCACACGAAATCGGATTCCTGGATGGGCAGGTGGTTGCGTTCGCCTTTGGCGCTATATTCAATGCCCGAGAGGTGAATATGCAGCGATTTGAGTGATTCCGGCCCTAAGAACTTCGCGTAGTCATCCAGGACAGCCAACCACTCGTCATAGCTGTTCATCGAACCGTCACCGGCGCGGGCGTGCAGGTGGGCGAAATCCAGGCAGGGGGCCACGCCGGGGATGGCGCAGCTCATCTCCAGGGTATCTTCCAGCGAGCCGAGCATGGCGGTCTTTCCCATTGTTTCCGGTCGCAAGATCACCGGGTTTCCCGCCGCGCGCAGTTCATCCACGCATTCGCGCAGGCGCGTAATAGCCAGCGGTAGTACTTCATCCGGCGGCTTACCAAAGTAAGAACCCGGGTGGAAGATGATATCCGTTGCGCCGGCCAGCGCTCCGTAGAAGGCGGCATCCATCAGTCGTTTGCGCGATTTCGGCCATTCTTCCTCATCAGCGTTGAGGTTGATGAAGTAGGGCGCATGTACACTGACGGCCACATCCTGCTCCGCGCCGCACTGCTGGATCAGGCCGCAGGTAGCTTCCGTGACACGCACTGACTGTACCCAACCCAGCTCAAAGGCACCCAGATCCAGCGCGCGGATCTGCTGGATGGCGCCGACGCTGCCCCCTGGCTTTTTGGGGGTGGAAAGCGGCGCGCCAACGGTTCCAAAGCGGAAAGCATCTTTCACGGGTTCTCTCCAATCGATCGTTTCAGATAAAGAGCTGCTGCAGCCGCTGCCACAGCGGAGGGCCGAGGATAAGAAAGCCGACTACCGCGGCACACAGGGCTGCGATCAGTACGGCCGCCGCGCCGACGTCCTTGCCGGCTTTGGCCAGCGGGTGGAGCTGCGGGCTGGCCAAATCAACGACCGCCTCGAGCGCGGTGTTCATGAATTCAGCCATCCACACCAGTCCCATGGTCACGAACAGGACGGCCCAATCGCGCACCGGCAGGTTCAGCCACCAGGCCAGCAGCAGCACCAGCACCGAGGCCAGACCGTGGATCCAGGCGTTGCGCTGCGTGCGAAGCACGTACCACCAGCCCGCGAAAGCGTACTGGAAGGAGCGTGCGCGAGAGCGAAAGAATTCTGCCATGCGCCTTCCGTGGCCTAATGCGCGCCGGAGATCAGCGGCCACTGGCGGATGTCGATGCCGAGCGAGTCCATGATGCTGTACTGGGCAGCCCACATTTCGCGCGTGTCTTCATCTCCTACATGGTCGAGTTCAAAGAGATGCAGAATGCCATGCACTACGAGCAGCTTTACTTCGTGTTCCAACGGGTGGCCGGCCTGCTGCGCCTGCTCGCGCGCGTATGGATAAGCGATGGCAATATCGCCGATGTAACGGCTGCCGCTATCCGGCTCAAGCTCGTCGGCGGGGAAGGCAAGCACGTCCGTGGCCGCGTCGATGCCGCGGAACTCACGGTTGAGGTTGCGCAGATCATCATTACTCTGTATCACAACGGTTAGCTCGCTGTCTTCACCGGCGTCCATATGCAAAAGCGCGGCGCGCGCGGCAATTTCGATCCATTCGGCCGGGACATGCTGCTGGTAATCGTCGAGCACCTGTACATTGATGATCATGCAGGCTTGCCTTTTTCGGATGCCGGGACGGTAGGGACATTCTCCGCCGCGCGGCTGTCGGATCCGGCTTGCGCCGGCTGGATGGTTTTGACTTCTGGATACTGGATACGCGGGTGATAGGAGTTGCGCAAAGCTTTCACAAAGGTTTCCCGCGCGACCTGTAAATCGCGGAAGGTGAGCTGCGTATCTTCAAGCTGTGCTTCTTTGAGCAAATAATCGATCACTTTTTTGACCAGAGCGTTCAATTCCTCTTCGTTCTTCG
>CALDSL010000142.1 GCA_937920255.1 uncultured Anaerolineaceae bacterium
GCTGCCACTGCCGCGGGTGCACGATATTATCACAATCGCCAAACATGCCCATGGTTGGCACCTGAATACGGCCCAACTCGGGTCGCAGGTCGGTGCAGCGCAGCGAGGCGATGCTGAGCAGGAACGATTCCAGCGTGGTGCGCGACAGATCGCGGTCCATCATGTCGCTGAACCCGGGCGCGGAGCAGATGAACGGCGACGCGGCGCGCATCACCGTGCGAAAGGCCGGGAACAGGTTGAAAAGCCCCAGGGCAATCGGCCGGTAGCCGGCAAATTTGAGCGGGAGCGCCAGTGACGAGCCCACGATCGGCGAGCCCACGATCACCACCTTGCGCACCCGCTCGGGGTAGCGCAGCGCTACGGCCAGGCTGACGGTGCCGCCCATGCTGTGCCCCACCAGCGGCGCCGAGACGATGCCAAGCTGCTCCATAAACTGGTCCACCAGACTGACAAAATCCGCCACGCGGTAGGTGCTGCGCTTGGTGCCGGATTCGCCAAACCCCCAGAAATCCAGCGCGTAGGTGCGGTAAGAACGTCCCAGGTAGGCCATCGTCTCCTGCCACAGGCCCCACGAGCCCAACCAGCCGTGCAGCAAGATGACAGGCTTGCCCCGGCCGTGGACTTCGTAATGTAAGATACCCTGGTCCGTTGTGATGGATGACACTGCTGTTTCCGGGCAGAACCTCCCCCCGTGATCGCCCTCGGATGAGCGCGATCAGGAACCGCCCGCCTCCATTTCCGCAAGAATACTGTACAAAAGCTCGAGCAAAATCGCCTTGACCGACTCTTTGTCGGATGCCACGCACGGCAGCAGCTTGACGTTGGGCGCCAGCCGCAGCGCCAGGCGCATGTCTTCCACTTCCCAGGCGTCGTCTTTATCCTGCTTGTTGGCGGCAACAATGTAGGGCGTGGGCGCGTAGGCGCGAAAGGTTTCCAGAATACTGCGCGCTTCGCGGAACGTCTCGGGCGTGGTGCTGTCGATCACCACGATAAAGCCCAGCATCCCTTCAGACAGGATTTCCCACATGAAGTCGAAGCGTTTCTGCCCCGGGGTTCCAAACAGGTACAGCACCAGTTCATCGTCCACGGTGATGCGGCCAAAGTCCATCGCCACGGTGGTGGTGTCTTTGATCTTCTCGGCTTCCGCGGTGATCTTGCGCTCAGTGGACACCACGTCAATCTCGCTGACCGTGCGGATGAACGCGGTTTTGCCTGCGCTGAATGGACCGGTGACGACGATTTTGACTGTTTGCATGGGGAATTCCTTAAATTAGAGTGACCGGATACGGGTAATCAGGCGGTTGACCAGCGACTTCTGCTCGTCTTTCTCCATGGTCGCCATGACGCCCCGCGCCGGGACGACGGGTGTGTTGGCCGTGCGTATCATCTCCACCAGGCCGGCCTGCAGCAGGCTGTACACCACGCGCCGGATTTCCAGGTCGTTCAGTTTCGCGGCTTTTGCGATTTGCCGGATGCTGTTCTTGGGGTTGACATACGACACCACGCGCCACTCTTCCACGCTCAGGTTGACATGGCGGATATTGGTCCCCGGCCGGTCGGTAAACTTGAGGGCGATATCCAGCGAGGGAATTTCTTCCTGCAAATGCTCCGACTCGCGCATCTGGCGCGAGCCTTCCACGATCAGGTTCTCCAGGTCCACCCGCACCGCGATTTTATCCTCGGGGGTGTGGCGGTCCTGGTCAAAGCGGAAGAAGCCCTCGGCCCAGGTGAACACGCGCCGCACCACACTGGTGGCGTACTGCTGCAGGCTGTGGAGAATATCGTCCTGCGAGAGATACCCGGCGTTGATCAGCAACAGCCCCAACTCTTTGTCGGTCATGCTGGCGGCGCGGTTTTTGAGCGCCTTGTACTGCCCCGCGCTGATCTTGTTGTTCTGCTGCAGGATGGCGGCCAGGCTGCAATCCTCCTGCCCGATCCGCGCAAACGCCAGCTTTCCCTCCCGGAAGGTAATCGAAGCGGCTTGCGGTCCTTCGATAAACAGGGTGCCCGTCTTGCGCGCCAGGTTGATCAGGTTCAGCAATTGTGTAACGGTGAAATCGCGAAGATTGCCTTTTAATGCCATGCGGGCCTCAATGCTGCCGGGAGGATGGGGGCTGCGGTAATCCGATTATACTTACTTAGAAGAGCGGGCGTCAATTGACGCTAGTTTACGATCACCTATCAAATGGTTAGTTTTTACGGGGCGGGAAAAGGCTTAACACGAATAAAGACGGATAACACGAATAATGTGCCTTGGAGCGACTTGTAGGGGCGAAGCATCTGGTAGAACGCCAGTCGAGGGAAGCCCCGAAAATCCTCAAGATGCTTCGCCCGCCACCACGGCCGTCAGCCGTCTCATCAGACGAACATCCTTCCGGCGTTTTGCGCGACACGCACATGCGGTACAATTGTTCCAATAATCCTTCTCGGAGAGAACACCCGCGCCATGCCCGACCTCCAACACACCCTGCAAGGCAACGACCTCGGCTACCTCAAGATGGTGGCCGGCGCGTGGGGCATCGACCTGGCCGCCCCCGACGCGCATACCGCCCTGCCCCTGCTCGTCAACGCGCTGCTCAACCGTTCCCTGGTGGCCGAGATCGTCGAAGCCTTGCCCGCCGATGCGCACCAGGCGTTGGAGGCCTTGCAGCATAACGAGGGCGTGATGCCGTGGGCCTTGTTCACCCGCCGCTTTGGCGAGGTGCGCGCCATGGGCGCCGCCCGGCGCGACCGCGAGCGCCCCGACCTCAAACCCGCCTCTCCGGCCGAGATGCTGTGGTACCGCGCCCTGATCAGCAAGGCCTTCCTTGCGCTCTCCGCCGAGCCGCAGGAGTACGCCTATATTCCCGACGACCTTCTGGATCTCATCGGGCCGCTCTCCGGCGCTGCGCCGGCTCCACTGGGGCGGCCGGCCTCGCCCGGCGAAAGCGCGACGGTGATCCCAGCCAGCGACCGCGTGCTGGATCACGCCTGCACGCTGCTGGCCGCGCTGCGCATGGGGCTGGACGTGGATAAACTCGACGCCGCGGGCTGGAACATCCCACCGCGGGCGCTGCGCGCGCTGCTGTACAGCGCTGGCCTGCTCGACAGCCAGTGGATGCCCATCCCCGAGCCGGCGCGCGCTTTTCTGGAAGCGCCGCGCGGCCAGGCCCTGGCCGAACTGGCCGCCGCGTGGATGGACAGCGAGACCTTCAACGAGCTGCGCATGTTGCCCGGGCTGGCCTTCGAGGGCGAGTGGCTCAACGACCCGGTGACCGCGCGCCACACCCTGCTGGATCTGCTCACCCACCTGCCGGAAAACCAGTGGTGGAGCCTGCCGGCCTTTGTGAGCGGCGTGGCCGAGCGCCACCCCGACTTCCAGCGCCCGGCTGGGGATTATGACTCGTGGTTTATCCGCCGCGAGAGCGACGGCACATTCCTGCGCGGCTTTTCCACCTGGGACGAGGTCGATGGCGCGCTGGTGCGCTTCCTGATCACCGGCCCGCTGCACTGGCTGGGCATTTTCGACCTGGCCGCCCCGGCGCCCGGGGCCGCGCCCACCGCCTTCCGCCACTCGGGTTGGGGCGCGGCGCTGTGGCACGGCAGCCCGCCCGACCTGCCCAAAGAAACCGCCCAGGCGCGCGCCACCAGCGACGGGCTGATCCGAATGCCGCCGCTGGCCCCCCGCGCTGCGCGCTACCAGATCGCGCGTTTCTGCCAGTGGGAAGCTGAGACCGCGCAGGAGTATCGCTACCGCGTCACCCCCGGCGCGCTGGAACGCGCCCGCGCCCAGGGGTTGCGCGCCAGCCACCTGATCAGCCTGCTGCGCAAGCATGCCGCCGCGCCGCTGCCGCCCACCCTCATCGCCGCGCTGGAACGCTGGGAAAAACTGGGCACGCAGGCCCACACCGAGCACCCCACCCTGCTGCGCGTCACCTCGCCCGATATTCTGGCCGCGCTGGGCAAGACCTCCGCCGCGCGCCACCTGG
>CALDSL010000143.1 GCA_937920255.1 uncultured Anaerolineaceae bacterium
GCTCGTCGAAGTCTTCCAGGCTGGAGCCCAGGTCGGTGTTGTAGTAACCGGAGGGCATCTGGTGCAGAATTTTCCCAACGGCATCTTCCGGCTGCCGGCCTTCAAAGAACGGGCTGATGTATTTCAGGTGATCGATGAAGGCGAACGCCTGGGTCTTGCTGATCTGGTCCTGGATGGCGAACAGCAGGCTGAGCATCAGCTCGGATACCTGGCGCATCGAGGTGCTGATATCGCAGATTACCACGATCTTGGGCTTCAACTTCTGGTCGCGGTGGTGCAGCTCGAGCGGGATCGATCCATATTTCTGGTTGTTGCGCAGCGTCGACTTGACGTCCAGGCGGCCGGTCTTGGCGCGTTTCAGGCGCAGCGCCAGCCGGGTGCGCATGGCCGCGGCGATGCGCGTTACCTCGCGCCGCAGTTGGTGCATTTCATCGTCGCTGAGCGCCGAGAACGGGCGGTTGTACAGATCGTTCATGTGGTCATCGCGTGGCTGCTGGCTGATGTTTTCAGCGATGCGCTGGCCGACGTGCTTCGAAAGCTGGTCTTTTAGTGACTGCTGGTTGGCTTCCATCATCTTCTGCAACTGTTCGACGCGCTGCTTGTCCATGCCCATCTGGCGCAGCATGCTCATCAATTCTTCCAGGGCCTGCTGCACCTGCCGGAATTTGAGCGCCTGTTCCATCTGGCGCGTCATATAATTCTGATAGCGCAGATCGTTCACGTCATCCATGTTGAGCATTTGATCCAGCTGGCGCAGTTCCTGCTGGCTCAGCGGGCGGCCTTGCATCAGCTTTTCCAGCATCTTGCGCATTTCTTCGGTGAACTGTTTCAGCGCCTCGGCGATCTTATCGGCTTCTTCGGGCGTCAGATCCTGCTGCGGGTTCATCATGTTGGGCGGCTCGTTGCCCTGGAAGAACAGCGGGAACAGTTTTTCAAAGACAGGCTGGTCTTTGTTTTCCTTCACCAGGGTGGCGCGCAGCGTGTACCGGAATGTGTCCCGGTCCGTGACGCCGAGTTGTTCGATCGCGTTGAAAGCATCGGCGGTTTCCGCCAGGCTGATACGAACACCGCTGGCTCGCAGCGCCGCGACAAACTGGACGATGCGTTGGTCCATAGGGGTCTCCTTCCCGAGACGTTAGTTGTGCCAGGAACGCGTGTCGAACTCGCCCGGCCGTTTGGTGGTGGGCGAGAACAACATGCGTTTTGCCTTCTGCAAATCCGCCTCGTGTTTGAGCAGCACGCTTAACGTGGTCTCCAGTGTCGTCTGGTCCAGGTTGTGCGCGTTGAGGGTCACCAGGGCTTTGGCCCAATCCAGCGTTTCGCTGATGCTGGGCGACTTGCGTAGCTCGAAGCTGCGCAGTTTGTGCACCAGTTCCACCGCCTGGCGCGCCAGCTTGGGGGAAAGGTCCGGTACCTTCAGGCGCACCACGTTCAATTCCTGTTCGATGGATGGGTAGTCGATGAACAGGTACAGGCAGCGGCGTTTGAGCGCTTCACTTAATTCGCGTGTGTTATTGCTGGTGAGGATCACCAGTGGGCGGTGCACCGCGGTCAGCGTACCCAACTCGGGGACGCTGACCTGGAAATCGCTCAGCACTTCCAGCAGGAAGGCTTCAAACTCGGCGTCCGAGCGGTCGATTTCATCGATCAACAGGACGGTCGGGGTTTCGCTTAAGATGGCCTTGAGCAGCGGTCGCTGCAGCAGGAAGCGCATCGAAAAGAACACGTCTTCCTCATTGGCCAGCCGGTCGGCGGCGTCCTTCAAGCTTTCGGATGAAGACAGCGTCTCCTGCAGCTTGTCACGCAGCAACTGGGTATACAAAAGCTGCTTGGCGTATTCCCATTCGTACAGGGCCTTGGTCTCATCCAGGCCTTCATAACACTGCAAGCGGATCAGGTCGCGGCAGGTGGCGGCGGCCAGCGCTTTGGCCAGTTCCGTTTTGCCCACACCCGCGGGGCCTTCGGCCAGCAACGGTTTCCCAATTTGCTGCGCCAGGTATAAGATCGTCGCGATCTCGTCATTTGCTATGTACTGCTCTTCGCCCAAAGCTGATTTCAGCTCTTCAGCGGACCGGAACGTTCGGTCGACGGCCATATCGAAATCTCCTCTGTCTACATCCGAACCTGTAAGCAGGCACCGGTAAGTTTGGCTCGCGTTTCCCCAATCGTAAAGCGGATTGTTGCGAAAACGTGCAATTATGCAATTCTCTATCAAGTATAGTGATTATTCAGGGCCATTTCTAGGGGAATTCCCCCCACGTACGAGGTGGATTCTTACCCCCTGCCATGCATTAACCCGCACCTGCGCTGCTCTTCTAATATGATAATATGATAACTCGTACAAAAGCGCACCGCGAAGGTGCGAAGTACGCGCATCGTCCCTGTGTCCTTCGGGAATGTTCCTGCGGGAAAGAAAAACGCGAAGGAAAAAGTTTTAAAATTTTCTTCGCGTTAACTTCGCGCTCTTCGCTTCTTTCCCGAAGGAACACCGGGACGGTGCGCGGTGAAATCTTATTTGATAACTCGGTTTGCTGGCCGTGCCGTACCCTTCGACGGGGCTCAGGGTACTTTCTTATCGTTTTGCGTGGCCCGCACAGCGCGACCGGCTTTTAGCATGGCCCGTAAAGCGCGATTGGCTTTTCAGCAAAATTTGCTCTCCATCCAAAATAATGTTAAAATTACCTGCTATGTGTCGGTTAGGCGGACTTTTTTTGATTCTGGGGCTGCTGCTGAGCGCGGCGGTTTTTGTGTTTCCGGGGGGTGGGACGCAGGGGGTGGCGCCGGCCGCGGCCACCGAGGCTGCGCTGTTGCCCACACCCACGCCGCTGCCTGGCAACCCCGCCACGCTCAACTCGTCTCAACTGGCGTTGAGCGGTGTCCAGGGCGTGGTGTTCGTCCTGGCGTTGTTTGGTTTGTTTGGATTGTACCTGGCACTGCGCAGCCTCAACCGCGAGCGCTAATCCTGGCCAGGATGGGCATGGAAAATGGGGTTATTCAGTTTTCGTAGACGCGCGCAGCGGAAAGAAGAACCGGTGGCGGAAGGCCAGCCGGTGTACCTGCTGGTTGGCCTGGGCAACCCGGGCCGCGAGTACCGCAACACCCGGCACAACGCCGGGTTTATGGTGATTGACCGCCTGAGCGAGGTGCTGAAGATCGGCATCTCGCGCATGCAAGAGCGCGCCCTGGTGGGCGTAGGCAGCGATGGCGAGCGCAAGATCATCCTCGCCAAGCCGCAGACCTATATGAACCTCTCGGGCACCGCCATCAGCGCACTGATGCGGTTCTACAAAGTGCCGCCAGCCAACCTGCTGGTGATCCACGACGATATTGACCTGCCGCTGGGGACGCTGCGTATTCGCTCCAGCGGCGGCTCGGGCGGGCAGAAGGGCCTGGCATCGACCATCGAGCGGCTGGGCACCGAGGATATCTGCCGCATGCGCGTCGGCATCGGCCGGCCGCCGGGGCAGAAGATGGCCGCCGATTATGTGCTGCACCCGTTCAGCCGCGACGAGCAGGAACTGGCGTCGCTGGTGATCGACCGGGCTGCTGACGCCGCCGTCCTGTTTATGCGTTCTGGGATCGACGCCGCGATGAACCGCTACAATGGAGCCCTGCCCAAGGATTAAGCCCTGTGCTCAA
>CALDSL010000144.1 GCA_937920255.1 uncultured Anaerolineaceae bacterium
TTCGGGATGAAGATCATCGGTTACGATCCGTTGATCCCCGGCGAGACCATTGCTCAGAATGGCGCTGAACCGGTGACGCTGGACGAACTCTTCGCGATGGCGGATATGATCACCATGCACATCCCGCTGACCAGTAGCACGCGTGGCATGCTCAACGCCGAAGCGTTTGAGAAGATGAAGAAAGGCGTCTACATCGTATGCGCCGCGCGTGGCGGCGTGATCGACGAGGAAGCGCTGCTGGCCGCGCTGGAATCCGGCAAGGTGGCCGGCGCCGCGCTGGACGTGTTCGCCGCCGAACCGCCGGGACCCACCGCGCTGGTCAACCACCCCAAGGTGATCGACACGCCGCACGTGGGCGCGCAGACGGTCGAGGCGCAGGCGCGGGCGGCGGAAGATATCGCCACCGAGGTGCTGGCCGCGCTCGACCAGAAGCCACTGCGCTGGAAAGTGGCCTGATCATTTCAACCTTACACAGCCTTGCGGCCGAAACGCCGCAAGGCTGATTCATCTTAGGAGACCGATGGAAGAGAAACTGAACCAGTTAAAGAATCACCTGGCAGAAATCCATGCGCTGCATGGGGCGACGGCTGTGCTGGGTTGGGATTTGCAGGTCAACATGCCATCCGGCGGGTTTGAGGGCCGCGGCAAGCAACTGGCCGTGCTCGAGACGCTGGCGCACCAGAAATCCACTTCGGAAGAGATGGGCCGCCTGCTGGACGACCTGAAGAAGGAAACCGCCGGGATGGACCCGGATTCGGACGAGGCGCGGCTGGTGAAGGTCACCGCGCGGCACTACGACAAGCAGACCCGCGTGCCGGCCAGCCTGGTGGCGGCGATGGCCGAGGCCACCTCGGTGGGGCATGAAGTGTGGCAGCGCGCCCGCGCCAACAATGATTTTGCCGCTTTCCAGCCGCAGTTGGAAAAAATCGTCGATCTGGTGCGCCAGTACGCCGCGCTGTTCACGCCGGTGGATCACCCCTACGACGCGCTGCTGGATGACTACGAGCCGGGGATGAAAACCCGCGAGGTACAGGCCATCTTCGGCGAGCTGCGCAGCGAACAGGTTGCGCTGATCCGCGAGATCGCCGCGCGGCCGCAGGTGGAGAATGCCTTCCTGCGCAAGACTTACCCCGAACAGGGCCAGTGGGATTTCGGCGTGGAAGTGATGACGGCATTCGGCTATGACTGGAACCGGGGCCGGCAGGATAAATCGGCGCACCCCTTCACCACCAGCTTTGGCATTGGCGACGTGCGCCTTACCACGCGCATCTTCCCCGAACTGGTGCTGTCTTCGCTGATGAGCTCGATGCACGAGTGCGGCCACGCGATGTACGAACAGGGCATGAACCCGAAATACGAAGCCACGCCGCTGGCACAGGCCTCTTCGATGGCGCTGCACGAGTCGCAGTCGCGCATGTGGGAAAACCTGGTGGGGCGTTCGCTGCCCTTCTGGAAGCATTACTTCCCGCGCATGCGCGAATACTTCCCAGAGCAGCTCGCGGGCGTCGAACTGGATGACTTCTACCGCGCCATCAACCGCGTGGAGCCGTCGCTGATCCGCGTGGAGGCGGATGAGGCCACCTACAACCTGCACATCATGCTGCGGATGGAGATCGAAATCGCCCTGCTGGAAGGCAGCCTGGCGGTGCGCGATCTGCCGGAAGTGTGGAACACGCGCATGCAGGAATATCTGGGCATCACCCCGCCCAATGATACGCTGGGCGTGCTGCAGGATGTGCACTGGTCGGGCGGGCTGTTCGGCTACTTCCCCACTTATGCGCTGGGCAATTTGGTTTCGGTGCAGTTGTGGGAAAAGATCAACGAGGCGATCCCGGATCTCGAGCAGCAGATCGAAGCCGGGCAGTTCGGCAGCCTGCTGGAATGGCTGCGCGCCAACATCCACACCCGCGGTGCGAAGTATGAACCGCAGGAGCTGGTGCAGATGGTGACCGGCGAGCGGATCAACCCGCGGCCGTATTTGCGGTATTTGCGCGCGAAGTATGGTGCGGTGTACGGGTTGGGGTGATTGTAGGCTGAGGCTGAGCCTCGCTCCACCCCCGAACCACCCCGAACCACCCCCCTCCAAACCTCCCCCCCATTTTCAAAGAACGAAAATGGAGGGAGGCTTTAACTCTCCCCCCAAAACTGTATTTCGTTTTGGGGGGAGCGGGAGGGGGGTGCCGGTTTGCTTTCAACTTTGTCAGGCGGGGCGGCGAGCTTGCCACGCGGGCGATCTATCCGGTACAATCGTTTTTAGCACCTGATTCGCTCCACGTGAGGAAACCATGAAATTTGGCGTTGTGCTGCCATCGTACGGCCCGCGGGCCGGCCGCCTGGGCATCCTGGATACCGCTCTGGCCGCCGAGCAGTTTGGCTTTGACTCGGTCTGGTTGACCGACCACCTGGCGCTTTCGCTGCCCGAGGCGGAGACCTTCGGGCATATCTTCGAAGCCGTGGCCACGTTGAACTACCTGGCCGGGAGCACATCGCGCATCCGGCTGGGCATCTCCAGCCTGGTGCTGCCGCAGCGCAACCCGCTGGAGGTGGCCAAGCAGCTCGCCACGGCGGACGTGCTGTCCAGCGGGCGCGTGATGCTGGCGGCCGGGATCGGCTGGTCGGAGAGCGAGTATCGCAACCTGAGCAGCAACTTCGAAGACCGTGCGGCGCGGATGGATGAAGCGCTCAAGGTGCTGCGCACGCTGTGGCGCGGGGGCAGCCGGCCGTTTTCCTTCCAGGGAAAAAACTATGCCTTCGCGGATGTGGTCTTTTCGCCGCCGCCGGTGCAGCTCGGCGGGCCGCCGCTGTGGGTGGCCGGCAATTCGCCCGCCGCCCTGCGTCGCGCGGTGATGCTGGCCGACGGCTGGCACGCCGACAGCCTGACCGCGCCCGCGCTGGCCGAACTGCTGGCCGGGGTGCGCGCGATGATCGCCAACCGGCCGTTCACGGTGAGCATGCGCGCCACGCTCACCCGCCAGCCAGCGGAGGATCCCTCGGCGCTGCATTATGGCGCGCCGGACGCGCTGATTGGTCAGTTGCAGGAACTGCAATCGGCCGGGCTGGAATATTTGATCTTCAACGTCCAGGCCGAGACGCAGGCCGAACGCGAACGGATTCTACGGAGCTTTGCCCAAGAGGTCGTCCCCGCCCTGAGCCAGGCCCACTAAGCCTGTCGAGCTATGCAGGCCACGCAATACGATAAGCAAGTACCCTGAGCCTGTCGAAGGGTACGGTACTTCTAGCAAATCGAGTTATCAAATAAGGTACATCATGCCACTCACTCACCGCCGCCCCATCCTGGTCACCGCCTGCTGCCTGCTGCTGTTTGCGCTGGCGGCGTGCGGCCCGGAATGGGTCCCGGCCGGGCAGGCTGCCCCAACCCTGCCGGCGCAGGAAAACAGCGCCACCCCCTCGGCCACCGCTTCGCTCATGGTGGAAGAACCGCCCGTCGAGGAGATCACCCTGCGGGCGGAGACGCCCGCTGCCCTGTCGACGCTGACGCGCACACCGCGCGAGGCGCGGCCAACCCGCACGCCGATCCGCACCTTTACGCCGCCCCCGGCGGAAGATCAACTGGCCACGTTTTACGCCGAAGCCAGCCAGACCGCCACGGCGCAGGGAACGCCGCTGCGCGGTCAGCGCGCGCCTACACGCACTCGCACGGTCACGCCCACGCCGACCGTCACCCCCACCCCGCTGCCGCCGTTCGCCGTGCTGCGCATCGACCGGCCGGGGCGGATGTCCAAGCTGATTTCGCCGTTCCGCACCGAACTGGGCGTCACCCCCGGCGATGATGGCACGGTTCATATCGACCTGATTGGCGAAGATGGGCGTTTCATCACCCGCAAGGTGCTTTCCTACGGCAGTTACCAGGGCAAGAGCATCGGCATCGCGCCGGAGATCGAGTTCCAGATCGACGCGGTGGCCGAATCCGCGCGGCTGGTAATCACGATTTACGACAAATTCGGGCGCATTCGCCACCTGACCTCAACCGATATCATCCTGCTTTCCATCGGAGATAATGAGATCAATCCCACCAGCGGGCAGCGCGAGGCGTACCTGGTGCGGTCGCCCAAAAAGGGCGATATCATCACCGGCGGGTATGTGACCCTCACCGGGCTGGCGCGTCCGGTGAATGACAGCGCGCTGATCCTGGAACTGATCGACGAGAACGGCAAGGTGGTGGGATCGCAACAGGTGGTGGTGCCGCCGCCCACCGGCGATCTGAGCCACACGCCCTACACGGCGGTGATCCCGTATGAAGTCAGCGACGTGACGCCGGTGCGGCTGGCGATGCGCCAGGAGAGCACCACGCGCATCCCCGGCACGGTGGAACTGGCCACGCTCGAGCTGGTGCTGGCGCCGTAGGTCTCATGAATAACAATGCGGTGAGCCATTCTGGCTCACCGCATGTTATTCGTCAATTATGCCCCACCCTTGCCGTAGAGCTTGGGGTCGGTGGGGGTCAGGCCGGAGGGGTCGTGGACGTAAA
>CALDSL010000145.1 GCA_937920255.1 uncultured Anaerolineaceae bacterium
AGCGGATCGTCCATGCGCACGGCCAGGGTGATGCCGGCGGTACGCACGCCGTTGGGCGTCATGTGCCGCCGCACGGTGTAGCGGATGAAGTACTTGCGCACCAGCTCGCTGGCCAGCACGTCCTTCACCGTGCGCACGCTCACCGAGGCGCGCTGCGCCAGTTGCGCCATATCGGTCTCAAACACGTTGCGCGTCTCGTTATTGGCCGGGTTCCAGTAGCAGTACGAGCGCGCCGCCATCACCACCGCCGCGGCCGAATGCCCCAGCAGCGGCACCCAGCGCAGGAAGAAGTAGTGCGTCAGGTACATCGTCCGCTCGGGCTGGATCAGCGCCGCGCGCTCGCTGCCGTAGGCGCGCTCGAGGATCAGCTTGCGCGGGCTGTCTTCCTTCTTGCGCTCGCGTTTGGCGGGCGCGGAGCCCTCGCCGGGGGCGGCCGGGTATGGCGCCGGTGTCGCCGGGTCGGGCAGCGCCGGGCTCACCGCCTCGCGCGCCGGCGGCGCTTCAACCGCCGCCTCCGGCGCCACCACCCCCGCCCCGGTGAGAAAACTGTTCACCAGCACCACCTTCACCGTCAGCCGTTCGTTGAACGCGCCGCTCAGCAGCCGGGTGATGCTCGAAGTCAGCCGGCTCTCCACCCACTCGCGCCCGTACGAATTGTACGTGCCCACGGTGAAGACCTTGTCCTGATAGCTGATCGGGAACAGCGGCTTGATCCAGGCGTCGTAATCGGCGCGGCTGGTCTCCGTCCGCAGTTGGCTCAACACAAACTCCCAGGCCTGCTGGTGGTGCGGCATACTGTAAGGGACGGAAGAGGTTTGCATCGTCTGGTTCATGCCAACATTCCTGCCAGCGAACGGACGCGCTGGCGCAGGATCAAGCGACACCTTTGGGCGGCTGGCTCTTTGCCAGCGCCCGTACCTGTTTATCAAGGAATTCGATCACCGCCGGGAAATCCTCCTGGCGGATGTCTTCCGACCGGCTGACGCCGCTCAGCCGGGTAATGTCCATGTAAATGCCCGGGTAGGGCTTGGCAACGCCTTTCTCCTGCAGCAGTTCGCCCAGGGTTGCCACCGTTTCGCGGAGCTGGCCAAGCTGTTCGGGGGTGAGCCGCGCGCGCGGCCCGCTGGCCGCCTCCAGCCGGGTGACCTGCTCGCGCAGCGCGCTGAACGCCGCGCGGATCTGGTTCACCTTGTCTTCATGCGCGCGGCGGATCTCCGCCAGCTCCGCGTCCACTTTTTTTGAGAGCCGTTCCTCAAATTCTTCCTGCTGCGCCACCATGCGCCCAATCGCGCGCTGGGCGGCTTCCATCTCCCCGCGCTCCGAAAGGCCGAAGTACTCGGCCAGCACGATGTGCACCTCACGCAGGAACGCCGCCAGCACCGCGCGGGCTTCCTCATCCTGTAGCCGCGAAAGCTCCACGCCGGAAAGGAACACAGGCAGCGTGGTTACCTCCAGGCACAGCGCCGGCTGCGGCCCGCCCGGGGTTTCGATGAGAATGCTGGCGGTGTAGGGCGCAAAGTAGCTTTGCTGGCGCATCAGGCGTTTGCGCTGCGCGCGCGGGTCCAGCCCAAAGGCGTCGCACAGCGAGCGCACCGTGGCGTACCCCTTTCCGTCGCGCAGGTCAGCGATGACCAGCTCTTTGCCGCGGAAGTCGACCTTGCGCTGCCGCTCCGGGCGAAAAACGGGAAGTTCATCGGTCATTTGTGGTTGTTCTCCAAAGGGGGGTTCATCATGGCCCCACCTTTCATGTTCCCTTGAATATTTTCTTCCAATAATCCTATGAATTTTTGGAAGAAACAACTACCCATTGCCGACCAGCCGCTCCACCAGCTCCACCAGGCTGGCGTCGTTCTGGTCGCCCACCCGGTTGAGCCGCGCGGTGCAGATGCGCGCCAGGATGCCGATGGTCTCACCGGTAGACACCTTTCGGCCCAGCAGGCGCGTAAAGCGCTCCTGCCACACTTCCAGCTCGCTGATCTCGCCCTGCGAAAGCGTCAGCCCCACCTTGCGGCGCGGAACGGGAGCGGGCGGGCGGCCCGGCGGGCGGGCGTCCGGGTTGGCGGGCACATTACGGGCCTCATACAACTGCACCCAGGCAGGCTTGTTTCCAGAACTGTATCCGCTCATCCGTGAATTACCTCGCGCACGATATCCAGGTTGATCGTGGTATCATCACTCTGCAGCAAATAATCGGTTGCCAGGGCGCACAGGCGGATGATCTCACGCGGAACGCCCTGCGAGCGCTCGTACAGCAGCTCGAAAGCGTTATCGTCGATCAGCGATTCGTTGCGGCCGGCCACGCGCAGGCGGAACAGCACCATCTGCAGCGCGGATGCCAGCGTCAGCGGCGGGAGGATCAGCCGTACAAACACCCGCGCGTTGACGGCCTTGTTGGTCGCGAACAGCGACGACATTTCGCTCTGCCCAAATGCGAGGATTTGCACGACCTTGGCGTCATAATCAAAGTTATACAGGCGATGAAGAACTTCCAAAGCTTCCGGTTCCATCAACTGCGCGTCGTCCAGCAGAATGACCACGTTGCGCCCCCCGGTGTAGGCGTCGGCCATCATCTGCTCGAGCGTATCCATCTGGCGCTGGAACGAGCGCTGGAGGATGCGCTGCGGCGGCTCTTTGCGGTTGGCGTAAATACTCGGCACCAGAGCCATGCTGATCTGCCTCGCCGCATCCATCGCCGATTTGAACGCCGCGGTGTGGATGTAGCAAATCGCCAGCGCCTGCTCGCCGGCGTACACGTCGTACAACCGCCGCGCCAGCGTCGACTTGCCCATCCCCATGTCCCCCACGATCAGGGCCAGGCCGCGCCGGCGCGAAATCACGCCCTGCGCCTGCCGGTACACCGCCAGGTGCTCCGACCCCAGGTACAGGTATCGCGGGTCAGCCGAGAGTTTGAACGGATCTTCCTTCAAACCCAGGCGCTCCAGCCGCGCCAACCGCCATTCTTCATCGCTAAACGAATAGAGCATGTGTGCAAAATCCTCCAGGTTGTGTTCATTATTACACGAATTACGGCAATTTGCAATATAGTTATGGCAATTGTTGGTGTTTTGCACCTGAATAACGGCAATTTCGTTGATTTTACACCCAGTTTATGCTAATATAAGGTCAAATCGGTGTCATTAGGGTCTATTCCGTGGAGAATTACGTTAATTCTGCGAAATTCGGGAAAAGAGAAGGCATGGCGATCACAATCACGATTGCAAACGAAAAAGGCGGCGTCGGCAAGACCACCACAGCGGTGAATCTGGCCGCCGGCCTGGCGCTGCGCCTGTCGGACCAGGCCGGTCCGGCCGGGCGCATCCTGCTGGTGGATATGGACCCCCAGTCGCACGCCCTGCTGGCCACCGCGTTCGACAGCTACCAGGCGCCGGCGGAGGCCTCGCTCTCCGCCCTGCTCACCGAAACCCCGCCGCCCTCCGTGCAGCGCATGATCAAGCGCAGCGAGCACCACGAAAATATGTTCTTCATCCCATCCAACCGCGCCGCCATGGTGGAGGCGGCGCGCGTGCTGCCCAGCCTGATGGCCAACGAAACCCGCCTGGCGCGCGCGCTCGCGCCGGTCAAGGGGCAGTTCGCCTACGTTGTGATCGACACGCCCCCCACCGCCAGCGATCTGCTCATCAACGCCCTGGTGGCCGCCGACATGGTGCTGGTGCCGGTCGAGACGTCCTACCTGGGCGTTTCCGGCCTGCGCGAGCTGCAGCGCACCATCGATCTGGTGCGCACCCACTTCCGCCCCGAGCTGGACGTGTTCGGCTATCTCCCCACCCTGTGCGAGGAGCAGCGCAGCGAGGCCCAGGAGATTCTGTCCGAGTTGGAGCGCCGTTACCCCGGCCTGGTGCTGCCGCCCATCCACAAAGCCTCCGACCTGGCATACGCGCATTCCAGCCACATGGATATCTTCACCTACCGGCCCCCGCGCCAGCGCCGCCCGACGGCGATCGCTTCTTCCTCGCGCGCCACTCAGGAGTACGCCAGCCTGGTGGAAACGATTCTCAATAGCTCTCAGTGAAAGGCACAGCGATGGCAAAAGCTCCACGCAAGCGTTTCAATGCCTTTGAAGATTTTCCGGCCGAACACCCGGAAACCACGCCCCCTGCGCCCGAGCCGCAGCGCAAGGTGGAGGAAAGCGTAACCGTGGTTACGAATCCGGCCGCGCAGGTGGAGCGCATCGAGCGCCTGCCACCCAGCCAGATGATCCCTGACCGCTTCCAACCCCGCCGCCTGCTGCCCGCCAGCCTGCGCGAGCCGTTCTTCTCCGGCAAGATCGACTGCTACCAGGCCGCCGCGCAGTGGCTCTCGCTGGCGCACAACGATCCCGGCATCCGCGCCGAGGTCGAACGCCTGCTGGCAATGGGTTCCTCCTTCGGCGAGCACGGGCAGATCAAGGCCATCACCGGCGCCTGGGTTCCGGCCAGTGACGGCAGCTACGTATTCCAGATCGAAACCGGCGAGCGCCGCTTCTGGGCCGCCTGCCTGCAGGCCGCGCTGACCCACGCCCAGGAAGAGCCGCTGCTGCGCGTCGAAGTCGTCAGCCAGCCCACGCGCCAGCGCCAGGTGCTGGAAAACCGCCACGCCGAGACCCCCTCCGCGGTGGGCCAGGCCTGCGAGGTGGCCGCGCTGATTCTGGCCGAGATGAACATCCCGCCGCGCGGCGAGTTCCGCGACGAGTACGATTACTTCCGCCAGGCGCGCGCCCAGCGCATGCCCGCCGGCCTGTGGGAAAAGCTGACGCCCGTGATGCAGCTCACTCGCCCGCGTATGGTGCAGCTGCTCAACATTCTGCAACTGCCCACGCCGCTGCTCGACCTGGCCGACCGCTACCGCCTGCCAGAGC
>CALDSL010000146.1 GCA_937920255.1 uncultured Anaerolineaceae bacterium
TAGTAGAGCGGCTGGCTGCCGCGCTGCACCTCCTGCTGCGAGAGCCAGTAGCCCAGCCCACCGATGATACCGGTCCAGAAACCGCGCCCATTGGTGAAGAACGTGGTGTAAAAGACGATAAAGATGGTGTAAAATAGCGCGGCGCTCAACAGCCAGACGCGCGGCCTCCACCATAGCCCGATGGCCACGCTGATGGCCACCAGCGCCACCAGGAAGATGCCGGTGCGCAACATGCCGGTGTTGGTGTAATCGAGCGGATCCCAACCGACGATGTTGACCGGGAACGCCGTCAACTGTGGCAGGATCAGCGTGCCGACCAGAATGAGCAGGTCAAATGACCGGTGGCGGCGGATGCCGTTCCAACCCAGGGCGCGGATCAGGAAGAAAATCGCCGCCAGGCCAGACAGCAGCGCGCCGACCACCCCGCCCAGAATGAGGGCCACCTCCCAGGTGGGAACACCAGCAAGCAGGCCGGGATTCTCGGTCGGCAGCGGCTGGGCGGGCTGGTTATCGCCAGCGGGTTCGCCTTTGGGGACGGTGCTGGCCGCGTAACCTGCCACCCCAATCGACAGCAGGATCAGAATGATGGCAATGGTGGTAAAGATGATAAAGCGGTTGCGTTCGGATCGTCTGGCGTGCTTGTCGCGTGAGACGCTTTCCAGGAAGATCACCGCCAGAAACAGCAGCAGTTGGGCGGTGTAGATATACACCGTTTCCTTGGTGGTGAAATGCAGCGAAGTGACCGCCGCCAGAAGGAACAGAGAGGATGCCCTGCCCTTATCCAGGTAGCGGAACACGGCATACAGCGTTAACACGCCCCACAGGGCCACAAAAGCCTCGTTGCGCGTGTACCTGCCATAGAAGAGCATGTAGGGTGAGATCAGGAACAGCACGCCGGCGATGATCGAGCCGGCGCGTCCCAGGTAGCGGCGGAAGAGGAACATGACCGCGGCGACGGTGGCGATGCTGAAGAGCGTGGCCGGGATGCGCGCAGAGACATCGTTATCACCGAACAGGAAGTAGGAAAGCGCGAGAAGATGGAACTGCAGCGGGCCGTGAGTCACCGGATCGTGCCGGTAGCCGCGTCCCATGAAGAGGTCGTAGGAAGGTACGACGTGATTGACCTCGTCGTGGCTCATGACGCGCTCGCCCATGATGGCGAAGCGGCTAACCACTGCCAGGAGTAAGATCAACCCCACCACCAGCATTTCGACGGTCACGCGCGGCAGGTAGGCCGTAATCGGTCGATCCAGCCAGGAAGTAGACGATAGTGTCCGGTTGTCGATATCCATAGGTTGTCAAATCACCGCCACGAGCGGTAGCCATCCTTCAAGATTAATGAAACGTGACAATAGTAATAGAAAACTGGTTTTCGTGCAAGCACAAATGATTTGTTAAGATGGAGAGGAAAAGTGAACTTTCAAACACGCGCACCCTGCGGGTGCGCGTGTTTGAAAGTTCACTTTTCCTCTCCATTTGACTCTGTCTCCAACGTGTGCTACTGTTTTTCTCGATAGCAGAGAGGAGCGATTTGCATGGCACTGCCGGCGGCGATTGTGTTTGACTGGGGCGATACGCTGATGACGACATTTCCCGAGTACGACGGGGCGATGGTGGACTGGCCGCGGGTGGCGGCAGAGGACGGCGCCGCTGAGGCGCTGGAAGCATTGAGCGGGCGATGCCGGCTGCTGGTCGGAACCAATGCCGCCAATTCCAGCGCAGCCCAGGTGGCGGCAGCACTCAAACGCGCCGGTTTGGCCGGCTTCTTCGAGCGGGTGTTCACAGTCCACGAGCTGGGCAGCCGCAAGCCCGAGCCGGGGTTCTACAGGGCGCTGGAAGAGCAGACCGGGCTGCCCGCGCGCGAAATCGTCATGGTGGGGGATGACTTTGTGGTGGATGTGGCCGGGGCATGGTCGGCCGGCTGGCGCACAGTGTGGTACAACCGCTCGGGGCGGGCCGCGCCGGGATTGCAACCACTGCACGACCGCGAGGTGACGCATCTCTCGGCGCTGCCGGCCGCGCTGGAAGCGCCGGCCTTGCCCGGGTACTCCGAATCGACGGCGTGGTTGCTACAACAGGGAGCATCGGCCGGGCTGCTGGCGCACGTGCAGGCGGTGGCCGCCCTGGCGTACCAGATGGCGGTGTGGCTGCGCGCGGCCGGCCAGCCGGCGGATGTGCTGCTGGCGCACCGCGGCGGGCTGCTGCACGACCTTGTGAAATTATCGCCCGCGGTGGCTGGCGGTCGTGGCGACCACGGCGCGCGGGCGGCGGCGCTGCTGGAAAGCCGCGGGCAGCCGGCGCTGGCGCAGATCGCGCGGCGGCACATGCTGCACCAGGCGCTGGACGCGGAATTTGCTCCGCGCACGTGGGAAGAAAAGCTGGTGTACTTTGCCGATAAGCTGGTGGAAGGCAGCCGGGTGGCGACCGTGGAGGAGCGACTGAACTCGCTGCGCCAGCGCTATCCGCAACATGTCCAGACGACCAACGCGGCGGCACCGTTGATTCTACGGATGCAGGAAGAATTGTGCGCCGTGATGGGTTTCCCGGTGGAGGAACTGCATGGCCGGTTGGTCGCGGCCATGCGCGGAGAAGGGTAGTTATTGCGCGGTGTTGAAGTAGTTATAAACCGCGCGCGAGAGATCGGCGTAGATGACGTTGATCGGGTTGAAGACCAACTGGCCGGGGTGGTACATGAAGATCACCAGCACAAAATCGCCGCCGGGGGTGTAGGCGATGCCCGCGTCGCCGATGGTATGGATCACGCCATCGGTCGGGTCGGTGATCCAGCCGTGTTTGTGAGCCAACTGCGTGCCTTCCGGCAGCCCGGCTTCGATCAGCACGCCGATGCGGTTACGCGACAGAAACTGCACCATGCTCTTGCATTCGTTCTGGGTGATCTGCCCGGGGAAAGCCGCGA
>CALDSL010000147.1 GCA_937920255.1 uncultured Anaerolineaceae bacterium
GTCTCGGGGCTGGACATGCCCAAACCGGATTATTCCCGCTTCAAACGCGATTAGGGCATTGAGTGAAGGAGGCGTCATGACTTTATGGGGTGGACGTTTTTCAGGAAAATTGGACGAGGGCGCGTGGAAGCTGAACGCGTCACTGCCCTTTGACCGGCGGCTGGCGCTGCAGGACGTGAAAGGCAGCCTGGCCTGGACGTCCGCGCTGCTCGAGGCCGGCGTAATCGACGCCGGCGAGAAGGCGGCGCTGGTCGGGGGGCTGAACGCCATCGCGGAAGAGTTCAAGAACGGCTGGTTCACCTTCGCCGAAAGCGACGAAGACATCCACACCGCGGTGGAGAGGCGCCTGGGCGAACTGATCGGCGCGACGGCGGGCAAACTGCACACCGGCCGCAGTCGCAACGACCAGGTGGCCACCGACTTCCGCCTGTGGATGCTCGAGGCCCTGCCCGCCGTGCAGGAAAGCATCCAGACGCTGCAGTCCGCGCTGGTAAAAGTGGCCGAGCAGCATTTTGAGGTCGTCATGCCCGGCTACACCCACCTGCAGCGCGCCCAGCCGCTGCTCCTCTCGCATTGGCTGTTGAGCCATTTCTGGGCGCTGCAGCGCGACCGCGAGCGGTTTAACGATCTGAAGAAGCGCGTTGCCGTGCTGCCCCTGGGCAGCGGCGCGCTGGCGGGCACCACGCTCCAGATCGACCGCGCCAGACTGGCGGCGGAACTCGGCTTTGACGCGGCCTGCGCCAACAGCATTGACGGCGTCTCTGACCGTGATTTTGCCGCGGAGTACCTTTTCTGCGCCAGCCTGACCGGCCTGCATTTGAGCAAACTATCCGAGGCGGTGGTGCTCTTCACCACGGCCGAATTCGGCTTTTTCGAACTGTCTGACGGGTTTTCCACGGGGTCAAGCCTGATGCCGCAGAAGAAGAATCCCGACCTCTTTGAACTGGCGCGCGGCAAGGCGGGTACGCTGACCGGCCTGCTGACCGGACTGCTGGCCACCCTCAAGGGGCTGCCCTCCACCTACGACAAGGACCTGCAGGAAGACAAGCTGCCGGTCTTTCAGGCCACCGACACCCTGACGGGCGTGCTGCCCGTGCTGGCCGGCGCGCTCGAAACCATGACCATCCGCGGCGACAAAATGCTGGCGGCCATTGACGGCAGCCTGTATGCCACCGACCTGGCGGATTACCTGGTGGGCAAGGGTGTGCCCTTCCGCGAGGCGCACGGCATGGTGGGCAAAGCCGTCAAGCTGGCCTCTGAGTCGCAATCCACGCTGCAGACGCTACCCCTCGCGGAATATCAGAAGATCGGTCCGTTTGAGAAGGACCTGTATGCGTGTTTCGATCCGGCCGATTCTGTCAAAAAACACAACGCGTCTGGCGGCACGTCGCCGCAGGCGGTGAAACAACAAATCCAACAAGCCAAGTCATTATTAGAAGGAGAATTGAAATGAACCCGGTAAATTGCCCTGAATGTGAAGCGGAGATCAGCCTTGAGGCCAGCACCGAAGTTGGTGAGATTCTGGTGTGCCCCGACTGCGGGGTTGATTTGGAAGTAGTCTCGCTCGAACCCGCCCAGGTGGCGCTCGCCCCCATGGAACAGGAAGACTGGGGTGAGTAGGAGTCCGATGGTCCCACAGGCTGCGATTAACCGGCAGCGGAAAGGTGCGGCAGGATGAGCGCAAAAAGACTGCACATCGGCGTGCTCTATTCGCGGGTGCGCGTGGAAGAAAAATGGATCTTCGGCGCCATGGAAAAGCTGGGCATCGATTATGAACGGCTGGATGACCGGTTGGTCTCGTTCGACCTGGAGCACCCCGAAGCCTGGCTGGCCTTCGACGCCGTGCTGGAGCGCAGCATCAGCTACACCAGCGGGTTGTACGCGCTGCGCATGCTGAATTCCTTCGGGGTGCGCACGGTGAATACCGCCTCCGTGGCCGAAATCTGCGGAGACAAACTGGTGACCAGCGCCATGCTCAGCCGCGCGGGGGTTCCGCAGCCGCACACGGCCACCGCCTTCACGGTGGAGGCCGCGCTGGAAGCCATCGAGGCTTTCGGTTACCCGGTGGTGCTGAAACCGGTGGTGGGGTCGTGGGGCAGGCTGTTGGCGAAGATCAACGACCGCGAAGCCGCCGAGGCCGTACTCGAGCACAAGGCGACGCTTGGATCGGTGCAGCATTCGGTCTTCTATATCCAGGAGTACATCCATAAACCCGGGCGCGATATCCGCGCCATCGTGATCGGGGACCGGGTGCTGATGGCCATCTACCGCAAGTCGGAGCATTGGATCACCAACACCGCGCGCAGCGGGGAGGGGGAGTTGTGCCCGGTGACGCCCGAGATCGAATCGCTGTGCCTGCGGGCGGCAGCGGCCGTGGGCGGCGGCGTGCTGGCGGTGGACCTGGTGGAACATCCCGACAAGGGGATGCTGGTCAACGAGGTCAACCACACCATGGAGTTTCATACGGCGCAGCCCGTCAGCGGCGTCGACATCGCCGGCGAGATCGTCAACTACGTGGTGGAAGTGGCAAGA
>CALDSL010000148.1 GCA_937920255.1 uncultured Anaerolineaceae bacterium
GCGTCTAATGTGTGGAGAGCAGCCCCGCCCATTCACCGGGCTGCGACGAGGAAGACGCCATGAAGAAGACCCTGTTCGCCCTTGTGGTTTGCCTGGTGCTGCTCGCCACAGCCGCCGGGCCCGTATCCGCGGATGGAATCATCATCCCGCCGCCGTGCCGGGGACTGGACTGCCCAGAGCCGCCCCAGCGTACCATCACCCAGCTCAATATTCGCTACCATCACGTCGATGTGCGCATAGACAATCAGATCGCCGTGACGCGCGTGGATCAGGTCTTCCACAACCCCAACAGCTACCCCGTGGAGGGCACATATGTCTTCCCGCTGCCGCTCGACGCGGTGGTCAACAGCTTCACCCTATGGGTCGACGGCCAACCGGTGGAAGGCAAGGTGCTCGCCGCCGGAGAAGCGCGCCAGGTCTACGAAGACATCGTGCGCGACCTCAAAGACCCGGCCCTGCTCGAATATGTGGGGCGGGGCGCGGTGCAGGCCAGCGTGTTCCCCATCCCGCCCGATGGCGAGCGCCGCATCCAGCTCGAGTACAGCCAGGTGCTCACCGCTGAGAACGGGCTGGTGCGCTACACCTACCCGCTCAACACCGAGAAGTTCTCGGTTGAGCCGCTTGAAAATGTCACCATCCGCGTGGAGGTGCGCGCCGGCCAGCCGCTGCGCGCAGTCTACTCGCCCAGCCACAGCGTCGACGTGCAGCGCCCCGACGAGCAGCAGGCCGTGATCACCTTCGAGCAAAACGATGTGCGCCCCGACCAGGACTTCGACCTGATGTACTCGCTGGGTGAAAGTGAAGCCTTCCACCTCTTCAGCTACCGCGATCCTGGCGACCCGGCCGACCGCGACGGCTTTTTCCTGCTGTTGCTGGCCCCGCGCCCGGATGCCCAGTCGCAGACCGTGGCCAAAGACGTGCTGCTGGTGCTCGATCATTCCGGCAGTATGGAAGGCGAGAAATTCCAGCAGGCCCAGGCCGCGCTGCGCTACATCCTCGGCCACCTCAACCCCGAAGACCGCTTCCACATTACCGCGTTTTCCACTGGCGTCGATGTCTATAACAGCGAACTTCTGCCCGCCAGCCGCGCCGATGAAGCCCTGCGCTGGGTGAACAGCCTGTCGGCCGTGGGCAGCACCGACATCAACCGCGCGCTGCTCGAAGCCGCCGCCGTGGCCGATCCCGAACGCCCCACCTACCTGATCTTCCTCACCGATGGCCTGCCGACCGAAGGCGTGCAGGACAGCCAGTCGATTCTGGATAACTTCAACCGCGCCGCCCGCGGTAACCTGCGCCTGTTCAGCTTTGGCGTCGGTTATGATGTCGATACCTTCCTGCTCGATTCGCTCAGCCAGGAGCACCACGGCCTGAGCACCTACGTGCGCCCCGGCGAAGCATTGGATGAAATCCTTTCCGCGTTCTATGCCCGCATCAGCACCCCGGTGCTCACTGATCTGCAGCTCGATTTTGGAGGCGCGCAGGTGTACGACGTCTATCCCAACCCGTTGCCTGACCTGTTCTCCGGCAGTCAGGTGATCGTCACCGGGCGTTACCGCCAGGGCGGCGCGCAGGCTGTCACCCTGCGTGGCTCCGTCAACGGCCAGCCCCAAACCCTGCGCTTTGACGATCAGGCCTTCGTGGAAGACAGCCGCCCCATCCGCAACGCGCCGGTGGATCTGCCGCGCCTGTGGGCCACGCGCAAAATCGGCTACCTGCTCAACCAGATCCGCCTGAAGGGCAACGATAAAGAGCTGGTCGATCAGATCGTCCGGCTGAGCATCCGCTACGGCATCGTCACCCCCTACACCTCCTATCTGGTCACCGAGCCCATGCCGCTGGGCGCCGAAGCCCAGAACCGCGTCGCGCAGGACACCTACAACCAGATGGCCACCATGGCTCCCGCCGCGCCCAGCGGCGCTGAAGCGGTGGAGAAAGCCGCCGGCCAGGGCGCGCTCTCCCAGGCCGACGTGGCCGCCCCACTCAGCAGCGAGAGCGAGCAGAGCGTGCGCGTGGTGGGCGGCAAGACCTTCGTCCAGGCCGAGGGCATCTGGATCGACACCGCCTATGACCCTGAGAACATGCGCCCCGAAAAGGTGGCCTTCCTCTCGGACGATTACTTCGCGCTGGCCAGCGCCAGCCCCGAAGTGGCCGCGGCCTTCGCCCTGGGCGAGAAAGTCATCGTGGTCTCCGGCGACCGCGTGTACGAAAGTTTGCCCGAGGGCAGCAGCGTACCTGCACTGCAGGCGCCCACGCCCATCCCCAGCGTAGAACCGGTTTTCCCCACGCCTTCCAGCCCGGCCGCCACCCCCGTGCCCACCGTGACCGCGGTCTTCCCCACCCCCACGCCGCAGCCCGTGCCCACCACCGGCGGCCGCGGCCTGCCCGCCTGGCCCTGCATGGGCGCTCTCCTCGCCCTGGCTGTCATGGCTAAAATGGTAAAAGGCAGATGATTGTGAATAATCAATCCGCCGGCGATTTTCGCCGGCGGATTGATTAATTCTCCTCTTCCTCTTCCTCGTCCTGTATCGCCCCGGGATCATACTCCCCCCACTTGTTATTCACCGACGAGGCGAAAATAATCAAATTCGTCTGGTCCGACTGCCGCACCGCCTTGCGCTCGGTCTGCTCCCGGCGTTTCGTCAGATCCACCGGCTCCCCGCTCAACTCGGCGCTGACCGATAGAATGCGCGCCTCCAGCGCGTCGCCAGTGCGGTAGGCGATCACTTCGCCCGCCTTGTGCCCGCTGATCGCCCTGGCCAGTGGCGTGCTCTCGCCCAGCATCCCGCGCGCGAAATCCGCCGCGGCGTCCGCCACAATATCCAGGCTCAACCGCTCGATTTCACCACCCTCGTACACCAGTTCCAGCTCCACATGCCGCCCGACCTGCGCGGCAAGCCCGGTAGAATCTTTCTCGGTCACGCAGCACCTCCGCCTGTATTATAACAACAGCCGTAGCGTTGTCGACCGCCGCGCTCTGCCTAAGTCTCGCCCCACTGCAATGGCCCTCGTACCTGGACGGCGGTACCCTGCAGCGGTTGGCTGGTGATCGTGACTTCCCCGCCAATCGCTTCGGCGCGCTCTTTCATGCTCACCAGCCCAAACTGGCCTTCGTTCATCATCTGGGCCAGGTCATCGCTCATGGTAAAGCCGGCGCCGTTATCGCGCAATTCGAAGCAGAACTGGTCGCCTTCAATCTTAAACTTGACCCATACTTTATTCGCGTCAGCATGGCGGATGATGTTGCTCACCCCGGCCTGGTAGATGCGGAATAGAGCCAGCCGCACCGTTTGCGACATCCGGTCGCCGTCATCTTCCAGGTCAAGCAGTATTTCAACGCCCGGGAACCGCTCGCGGTAATCGATCGCATCCGATTGGAGCATCCTGGCGAAGCTGAAATGCAGCAGCACCGGTGGACGCAGGTCTTTCATCATCTCCCGCAGTTCGCGGATCGCGAGCTTCACTTGATTGCGGATCCTGTCGCATTCCTGCCGCACTACGGGGTCGGGAATATCATCCCGCACGGTCTGAATCTGGAATAAGGCGCCCGAGAGGATCTGGATTGGCCGGTCGTGCAGTTCGCCCGCCAGCGTGCTGCGCTCCAACTCGCGCTGGTTCAACAACCGGCGCTGTACCTCCACCCGGATCGACTGTTCCTGTTGTTCGGCCTGCATCCGTTTCTGCTCGGTGATATCAATTGCCGAACACGTCAACCCGGTGATGTTGCCCTGGCGGTCGCGCAGCGGGTCGGTGGTGAGCAGGTAATACCGGTCCGCGCCTCCGGCGGGCACGCTCACCTCGAAGACCCCGCCCAGCCCGCTGTCCAGCGTCTGTTGTTTCACCGCCATGAGCTCCGCCGCCGCCTGGGCGGGGATCAGTTCATCGTCCCGTTTGCCCAGTACCTGGTCCACTTCAAAACCGGCTAAGGGCCGGTAGATCCAGGTGTAGCGCAGTTCCGTGTCGCAGTTGTACACCATCAGCGGCACCGACTGCAGCGCCACGCGGAAGCGGTCCTGGCTTTGTATCAGGTTATTTTCTGCCTCAACCACTTTGGTCACGTCCAAAATCGCCACCACGCTGCCGGTGATCCTGCCGGTTGCGTCCAGTACCGGCGCGGCATTATTGAGTACAAAAATATGCCGGCCGTCAAAGCGCCGGATACGCAGGAACTGGTCGGTGACCGTTTGGCCTGTCTTTACTGCGATCGCGCTGCCCCACTCCTCAGGCATCACCGGTTTGCCGGTATCCACCCACCACGCCTGGAACTCTGTGTATCCTTCTACAGAATCGGGCCGAGGCGCTTCCTCGCCCCACAGTTCATCATACGCTTTGTTTCTTTCGATCACACCGCCGTTGCTGTCCTGGATCGAAACGCCGACCGGCAGCGATTGCAGCACCGCCGAAAGGCGATTGCGTTCGGTCGCCAGGTCGACATACGCCTGCTCCAGCATCTGGCGGTTGCGCACCTGCTCGGTGGTTTCCATTGAAAGGACCAGAATCCCTTTGATCCTTGCGTCAGGGGTGTACATTGGGGTGTAACTGAAGGAGTAAAATCGTTCCTCCAGCCCCCGGCCCAGGTCAACCGTGCGGGGCACATCCGTCGCATAAAACGGTTCGCCGGTCTCGAACACATGGTTCAATGCGGCGGTTGTGTCCGCCTGCGTATCTGGCCACACCTCCGTCACCGTACGGCCCACAAATTCCGGCACGGTTGGGAATAGGCGGCGCTGCGCTGAATTGACCAGGACAAAGCGATGATCCGGGCCGTGCAGCACGGCAATCGCCAGCGGCGAGTTTTCGAACAACTGTTGCAGGAACTGATTCTGCAACTGGATTTCTCTTAGCAGGTGTTCGCGCACGGTTTCCGCCAGCTTGTTTTCGGTGATATCCAGGCTGGAGCCGGCCATCCCCATATATTCGCCCTGATCGGAAAACCGTGGCTGCCCATGCGTATCGATCCAACGCCATTCGCCATCATGCCGCCGGACACGGGCTTGCCCGCGGAACGGCACACGCTGGCTGGCCGCTGTGAGAAACGCGCCAACATATTTCTCCTGCTCTTCAGGATGTACCAGTATCTCCCAGTTGCCCGACCGCACCTGTTCCAGAGTGGTCCCAAAGAACGCGCTGTAAGCCCGGTTAATGAATTCAATCTTGTTATCCGCGTCTGTCACCCAAATGATTACCGGCGTTCCATCCGCCATCGTGCGGAAGCGTCGCTCGCTTTCGTTCAGTTGCACGGCGGTCGCGGCCAGCGCCTCTTCCGCCCGTTTGCGTTCGGTAATGTCGTTTATAACCGTCAACATGGCGGGCTCGCCGTGTAACTGGATAATGACCGCTGAAAGATCAACATGGCGAATTTCACCCGACCGGTGGCGGATGTCGATTTCAAAATCCTTCAAATGCCCATCTGCCATCAAGCGCTGGTACACCAGTTGCCGGTCGTCCACCCGGGAAAACATGCCCAGCGAGGTCGAACGCCTTCCGATTACCTCTTGGCGCTCGTAGCCAAACAGCTTCTCAAACGCGCTGTTGACGCTTTCAATCCGTCCATCCTCGATCTGGCTGATCACCATCGCGTTGGGGTTACCTTCAAACGCCTTGGCAAACAGTTCCTCGCTTTCGCGCATGGATTTCTCTGCCTCAATGCGCCCGGTCATGTCTTTGCCGTACAGGTTGATATAGCCGTCATCAATGAACGGCATGAATGTGACCGCGTAGAAGCGATCCCCCAATTGTACTTCACGCTCGATCTGGATTTTCCTGTGGCTCACTTCCGCGATGATCTTTGCGAACGATGGCGGTACCTGCTCGCCCAGTTCGAACGACCACACCGCCGCATCCGCCGATATGCGGTTGCAGTACAGCACCTTCCCATCCAGAGAGACGCGCGCCACCGGGTTGGGGTTCTCATCCGGAAAGCGCGCCAGCCACACTGCATGTTCGTGCGCTTTTTTTAAGTCCTGTTCGGCCTGCCTGCGCTCGATGGCGTAGCGGATAAAGCGCTTGAGCGTCAGCGAATCGAAATTGCCTTTGGTCAGGTACAGCGTGGCTCCGGCCTGCATCGCTTCCAGGTCGACCTCGTAGGTGCCGCGCCCGGTGTACAGGATAAACGGCGCAGGGTAGGTTGGGCTGTACTGGCGCACCAGCTCGATCCCGCTGTCCAGCTTGCCAAGGTCATAGTCGACCAGAACAGCGTCGTATTGCTCGGATTGGAGTTTTGCTTCCCCTTCAGCATAGCTGCGCGCCCAGGTGATTTGAAATCTTTGCGCCACCCGGTCAAACAGCATCTGCTGCGTCAAAATGAAATCGTCTTCATCATCTTCGATGTAAAGGACCGAAATCACATCATCGGCTTGGTTCTCATTCATCCGTGCCTCCACACTCCAGTCCGGTAAAACGATAACAGCAAACCAGGAAGTGTTTCCTGTTTGCCAGTAATCATTTCCACCGCTAAGAACAATGTGAGATCAGACCAGTCATTGACTCCTACCCATCGCAGGGTTCTGGAGGGAATAAAAAGCATCGAATCAAATTATAGAATAGCATAAGCCTGGCATTTTGCCAATCAAAGTGGACTGCATTTACCGTGTGGCGTGGTGCGGTTGTCGTCCGGAGGGAATTGGAAAATAATGTCAAATGTCAATCTTGCGAACGCGCAATAACCCAATATAATATGGATATACCGATTTTCAAACCGTGGATTGTAATCATTTTGCCAATCTGGTCTGTTGGCATATTTATAGACGGATTTTCCGGTAAGAACCAGGTTCGCGTTATGCCTTTCAGTACTGGGCGCGAACGGTTGCTTGTATCTACACAGGTCAGGCTGCGAAGAGAGGTTTAACGAGAATGATGGACACAGCCAATCGAAGTCCATTGCACATCTTACTGATCGATGATGACGAGGACGAATTTATTCTGGCGAAAGCCATGCTGTCCGAAGCACGCGAAGAAGGCTTCATCCTCGACTGGCAGCCAGATGGCGCACGCGGCGTAGAGGCGCTCTTTCGCAACCGTTATGACGCGCTGATGGTTGATTATTCACTTGGCGCCGAAAATGGCGTTGAAGTGATCCGGCGCGCGCGCCAGGGGGGCTACGCCAGCCCCATCATCATGGTCACCGGCGCGGGTGACGGCGGCGTTGACCGTGAGGCTATGCAGGCCGGCGCGAATGATTATCTTGACCGCTCCATCCTGACCCCCGCGCTGCTGGAACG
>CALDSL010000149.1 GCA_937920255.1 uncultured Anaerolineaceae bacterium
TACGCCCGCCAGCGCCGCGCGCTGATCTTGCCCGACCGGCTCAATCCGGAGATCACCCCCGGCCAGCCCGAATATTCCAGCGACACAGTCTACCTGAGCGTGGTCGACGGCGAGGGCAACGCCTGCTCGTTTATCAACAGCAACTACATGGGCTTTGGCACCGGCATCGTGCCGCGCGGGTTTGGCTTCTCGCTGCAAAACCGCGGCCACAACTTCTCGATGGACCCCAAACACCCCAACGCGCTGGAGCCTGGCAAGCGCCCGTATCACACCATCATCCCCGCCATGGCCACCGACGCCGACGAAAACCTGTACGCCTGCTACGGCGTGATGGGCGGCTTTATGCAGCCCCAGGGCCACATGCAGGTGACCGTGGCCATGGTCACTGACGGCGACGACCCGCAGGCGGCGCTCGACCGCCCACGCTTCTGCCTGGAAGGCAAGCTCACCGGGCCGGAAGTCTCGCTGGAGGTGGGCATCCCGCGCACGGCGGTCAACGCGCTGCGCGCCATGGGCCACAAAGCCGAAGTGGTGTACGGCATGAGCCGCTCGCAGTTTGGCCGCGGCCAGATCATCCGCCGCGACCCGGCCACCGGCGTGCTGTGCGCCGGCAGCGACCCCCGCGCCGACGGCTACGCCGGGACAATGGGATAGGGGGTTACATTGCATCGAAGAACGGGGCAGGGCACAGCCCTGCCCCGTTCTTCGATGCAATGATGATGATTCTCCGGTTGGACCTTTGTTCTAGCCGTGGTAAAATCCCACATATATGGTAGCAAACGACCACCTGCAAGGCATTCTCGATACCCTGCCGACCAAGCCGGGCTGTTACATTTACCGTAACGCCATCGGGCAGATCATTTACGTCGGCAAGGCGATCAACCTGCGCAACCGCGTGCGTTCCTACTTCCAGGACAGCCGCACGCTGGATTTCAAAACGCGCCAGTTGGTCAAACACATCGCCGATATCGAGTGGATCGTGGTCGGGTCGGAGCTGGAAGCCTTGATCCTGGAAATGAACCTGATCAAGAAGCACCGCCCGCATTACAACATCCGCCTGAAAGATGACAAGCGCTACCCCTACATCAAAGTCCACTGGGCCGACCCCTTCCCCAAGGTGACCGTCACGCGCCAGATGGTCAACGACGGCTCACGCTATTTTGGCCCCTACACCAGCGCTTGGGCCGTGCACCAGACCCTGGACGTAATCCGACGCATTTTCCCTTATCTCACCTGCGACCGCGAGATCACCGGGCAGGACGAGCGCGCCTGCCTGTATTACGACATCAAACTGTGCACCGCGCCGTGTATTGGAAAGATTTTGCAGCGCGGTTACCGCCAGATGATCGACGACCTGTGCAGCTTTCTGGATGGCGACACCGAAGCGGTGGTCACCCGCCTGCGGGCTGAGATGGAAAAGGCGGCCGAGGAGCTGCGCTTTGAACGCGCGCGCGATATCCGCGACCAGCTACAGGCCATCGACCGCGTGGTGGAAAAGCAGAAGGTCGTCTCGCACGAGAGCATCGATTCGGATGTGGTGGCCTTTGCCCGCGCCGACGGCGAGGCCTGCGTGCAGATCTTCTTTGTGCGCGGCGGCAAGCTGATTGGGCGCGAGTATTTCATCCTCGAAGGCACCGAGGACGAGCCGGACGCTGAGATCGTGGAGGAATTCCTCAAGCAGTTCTACTCCGAGGCGGCCAACGTGCCGCCCCAGGTGCTGCTGCCGCAGGAGATTGAAGAGGCGCGCATCATCCAGCAGTGGCTGCACGACAAGCGCGGCGGCAAAAAGGTGGAGCTGGTGGTGCCGCACACCGGCACGCCGCAAGAACTGGTGCAAATGGCCACCGAAAACGCGGTGGAGACCCTGGCCGCGCTGCGCAGCCAGTGGCAGGCAGACACCAACCGCCAGTCCGAGGCGCTGGCCGAGCTGCAGTCGGCGCTCAACCTGACCGAGGCTCCCAACCGCATCGAGTGCTACGACATTTCCAACACGCAGGGCGTGGCCTCGGTGGGCAGCATGGTGGTGTTCGAGCAGGGCGTGCC
>CALDSL010000150.1 GCA_937920255.1 uncultured Anaerolineaceae bacterium
CGCCCGGCTGACACCCGAAAGTGGTTCGCGTTCACGCAACATGAGAAGGCTCTTTATCCTTGTATTTGCAGCCAGGCCCCGCCCCAGGCCGGCAGCGTGATGGAAATCTGCCCCTGCTGCACGGGGTACTGTTCCCCGGTCAGCAAGTTGATCGCAGAAGTGGCTTCGCTCCCTGCCGGGAGCAGCGCTGTTCGCTGCGTATCGCTGGCATTGGCCGCCACGATGACGGTCTCGCCGGCAAACCGGCGCGCAAAGGCAACGATTTTCTGGCTGTCGCTGGCGTATACGGCCTGGAAATCGCCGCGCCGCAACGCCGCGGTGCTCTTGCGCACCTGGGCCAGCTTTTGGAACCAGCCGCGCAAATCGTGATCCCAGTATTTCTCATCCCATGGGAAACCGCCGCGGCAGCCGGGGTCTTTCCCGCCCTCCAGGCCAATTTCGTCGCCATAATAAACGGCCGGAGCGCCCAGGTAGCCAAACTGGAGCAGGCTGGCCAGTTTCACCCTGGCGCTGCTGCCACCCAGCATCGTTTTGACACGCTCCACATCGTGGCTTCCCAGCAGGGTATACATCGCCAGGCTGTGCTCCAGTGGATAGGTGCGCACCAGCTCCGCCAAAAACGGCAGATAGCGCTCGGGGGTCCAGTTCGCGCCCAGCAGCCCCAGGGTGGCGGTGCGGAAGGGATAATTCATCAGACCATCAAAATGGCCGTCACCCACCCAACGCGGGAGCGCGTCCCAGATTTCTCCCAGCAGGTAGGCCTCGGGGTTGGCCGAACGCACCGTGTGGCGAAATTCGGCCCAGAACGCGTCGTCGTTGATTTCATTGGGCACGTCCAGCCGCCAGCCGTCTGCGCCCTGTTCGATCCAGTAGCGGCCGACACTGAGCAGATACTGGCGCGCGCGGGGGGTATCAGTGTTGAATTTTGGCAGGCTCTTGTGGTTCCACCAGCCCTCATAGTCGCGCAACTCGCGGCTGGAATAGGCGTCCACCGGGAAGTGCTTGATGTGAAACCAGTCTTTGTAGGGCGAATGCGTCCCGTTTTCGAGAACGTCGGCGAAGGCGAAGAAACCCCGCCCGCAGTGGTTGAACACCCCGTCCAGAATCACGCGGATGCCGCGCCGGTGCGCTTCGCGGATCAGCGCATGAAAATCGTCCAGCGTGCCGAGTTTCGGGTCGATGCGGTAATAATCCATCGTGTCGTAGCGGTGATTGCTGGCGGCAAGGAAGATCGGGTTGAGGTAAATGGCATTGGTTCCCAGATCCAGCAGATAATCCAGCCCCTGGGTCACTCCCACCAGGTCACCGCCGTGGAAGCCCTTGGGCGTGGCGCAGGCATTCCAGGGCAACGCCACCGGCGGATCGTTGCCGGGATCGCCGTTACGAAAACGGTCTGGAAAGATCTGGTAAAAGATTGCGTCTTGCACCCAATCCGGTACGCTCATATCACCTCAAGCAAACAGCAGTAATGACTATACGAATTTCACGACTAACTATGACGCGCGAGCAGTCTCGGCGGCGCGAATTTCCTGCAGCAGCATCTTTGGCTGGCGCGCGAAGGCTTCTTTGGGCATCTCCCCGGCGGCCATCGCGGTCAGTGTGCGTGTGAGCACCTGGTTGACGGGTGTCGGCACGCCGTAGCGCTGGCCAAAACGCACCACCGCGCCGTTGAGAAACTCCACTTCGCTCTTCGAACGCCCGCTATACAGGTCGATGTGAAACGAAGGCATCTTGCCACCGCGCCCGCTGCCGGCCGCGCGTTTGAGCAGCGGCTGCAACAGCGCCAGCGGCAGCCAGCGCAGCCCAAAGGCCAACAACTTCGATGGCGTGCCAGGCAGGTCGACCACCGGGATGCCCTGCGCCGCCATCACCCGCAGCGTCTCGCGCAACTGGCGTACCTCAACGCGGTACAGGTTGGGGTCGCTGAAGATCTCGGCCGGGCTCATGTTCATAATGGCCGAGGTAGCATTGGCGACCAGATTGGTGAGCAGTTTCGACCATTTCATCGCCGCGGCGTTGGCGTACAGGCGTGGTTTCAAACCCGCGACCTCGAGGGCGGCGAAGATCTCGCGCGCCAGCGGACCGGTGTCGGCAACGCCCACGCCGCGCAGGCGTTCGAGCACAATGTCGCCCGCGTCGCGCCGGCCCACGGCGCTGGTCACCGTAGCAGGAATGACCCGCTCCGCGCCCAGAACCTGCGCCAGCACCGGCTCGTTTTCCACGCCGTTTTGCAGCGACAATAACGGCGGCATGCGGTCGACCACCCCCGCCAGGCTTTGCAGCAGCGGCAGGGTGTCAAATGACTTGACCGCGAAGATGGCAAAATCAAAGCCGCCGCCGGCCAGCGCATCCTCGACGCTGGTTGCCATGCGCGGCTGCGCCACGGTCTGCTCGCCGGTGGGCAGCGCCAGATGTAACCCGCGCCCAGCCAGCGCCGAAGCGATCTCCGGCCGTTCGATAAACACGACCTCCTGGCCGCTCAAGGCAAGGCTGCCGCCAATATACGTTCCGATTGCCCCCGCTCCAAAACACAGTATGCGCATTGGCTAGTTCACTCCGTTGGTTCAGACGGGCTGCTGGCCCAGTCGCGCGCGCCGCGCAGGAAGACCGCGCCGGGCATGGGTTTCTTCCCAGCCGGCTGCACCTCGTCCAGCACCAGCCAGCCGCCTGCCGCGGCCAGCGCCGGCGAGCCGTCGACCACGGCGCGCTGCCCGGGTTGCGCCGCGCCGCCGGGCAGCACGTGCGCGCGCAGGATTTTAAACATCTGCCCCTGCCATAGCGTGTATGCGCCCGGCCAGGGCTGGTAGGCGCGTACCTGCCGCTCGAGCCGTTCCGCCGGCTGCGAGAAATCCAGCGCGCCGTCTTCTTTCCTGATCATCGCCGCGTAGGTCGACCCGGCTTCTTCCTGCGGCTGCGGGAGGATGCTGCCGTCCAGATAACCGGGCAGGGTTTCCAGCAGCAGTTTCGCGCCGCAATCCGCCAGCCGCGCGGAGAGCGTCTCGGCGGTGTCGTGCGGGAGAATTTCCATCGCGCGCCGTGCCAGCACCGGCCCGGTATCAATCCCCGCGTCCATGCGCATGATACTGACCCCGCTCTGGGGGTCGCCGTGCAGGATGGCGGCCTGGATGGGCGCCGCGCCGCGCCAGCGCGGGAGCAGCGAGGCGTGCACATTGATGCAGCCATAGCGCGGCAGGTCAAGCACGCTGGCGCGCAGGATTTGCCCAAATGCGGCCACCACGATCAAATCCGGCGCCCAGGCCTGGAGTTGCGCCTGTGCCTCCGGCTCGCGCAGCCGCTGTGGCTGGATGACCGGCAGCCCGAGCCGCTCCGCCAGCAACTTGACCGGCGGCGGGGTAAGCAGCTTACCCCGCCCGGACGGCCGGTCGGGTTGGGTGACCACGCCAACCACCTGGTACTTGTTGTGCAGGGCTTCCAGCGACGGGATGGCGAACTCCGGCGAGCCCATGTAGACAATCCGAATATCCATACCAGAAGATTTTAACACAAGTTCCCCGCCCGAAACGCGGCAATCGCCGCGATTTGGCTTGACCTCTCCCCCATCGGGGTTATACTTGTCGCAACGATACACGAAGGAGCAAAAAATGGCCGTAGATTATCCTCAACCCGATCCCCTGCCTGAAGCATCCCTGCCGCCGCGTACCGGCACAGAAACGCCCGCGCCGATGCCCGTGCTGACCGTCGATGAAGAGCGCACCTGGGCGGTGTTGGCGCATCTGAGCGTCGCGCTGAACCTGTTTACCGGATTTTTGGGGCTGGTGGCAGCCCTGGTGATCTACCTGGTGTACAAGGACCGCTCGCGGTTTGTGGCCTTCCACGCCATGCAGTCGCTGGTGATGCAGGCGGTGCTGTGGCTGGGCGCCGGTATCCTCGCGGCGGTGTTCGGCGTGATCACCACTCTGCTCTCGGTCATCCTCATTGGGCTGTGCCTGGTGCCGTTTGCCATCATCCTCGGGCTGATGCCGCTGGCCGCGGTGGTGTACGGTGTGATCGGCGCGATCCAGGTTGGCCAGGGTGACGATTTCCGCTACTACAAGATGGGAGATTGGGCCGAAAGCCTGATGCGCGATTTGTAGCCCCACATCATCGATGAACCGGTCGACACTCACCAACCAGCAAGAGCGCCAGTGGTCTGCGCTGGCGCACGCCAGTATTTTGCTCAACATGGTCACCTTCATCCTGGGGACCGTGGCGGTAGGAGTCCTGTATCTTGTCATGCGCCGGCGCTCGTCGTACGTGGCGTTTCACGCGCTGCAGTCATTGGTCTACCAGTTGATCGTGTGGGTGGGAGGTTGGACTGTGGCGCTGGCCGGCTGGATTTTGATCAATGCGCTGCCGGAAACTATGTTCACCCTGTTTCTCATGCCGCTTGGCTTTTTGATCAACATGATCCCGATGGTCGGCGTGATCGGCGGCGGATTGGGGGCAATGTCCATCGGCCGGGGGCAGGAATTCTCGTACCCCCGGATCGGCGAATGGGCGTTGCGCGTGATCAATCGTTGATCGCTCGTTCGAGCTGCTGTCCCTGAGGGGTATCCACCACGTGAAAGCCGAGGGCGGCGATTTCGCCACGCAGCCGGTCGGATAACTGCCAATCGCGGCTGGCGCGCGCGTCTTTACGCTGTTCCAGCAGCCGAAGCACCGGCTCGGGCACCGCGCCGTCAGAACCGGCAGGGCTAGCTTGCACTGCTGCCCACACTTCGGCCGGGATGCCGTTCTCGGGCCGCTGCGGCAGGTGAAAATCACCCAGCTCATGGATGGAGAATTCGTGCCCGTGGGCGATGGCCTGCTCCTGGCCGCCGCGCAGCAGGTGAACCTCGCCGCGCCCCACCACCTTGCCACAGGCGTGCTGTAAGTCCAGCACCAGACCGGTCTGCTCATCCAACCCAACCACGGTCATTTCAGGCGCGAGCTGCGGCAACAAACCGTCAAATCGTGACTTGCCCACAAAGCAGTGGCTGGTGTCCAATTCCGCGCCGCCGTCGTGGTTGTTCCAGTGCGACACCACCACCAGCCGCAGGCCGAAGGGAGCAAAAAAGTCGAGCCCTGGTTTCCAGTGCGGGTCCTCGCCCACTTTGAAGATCTCGTACACCGGCAGCGAGAGGGCGCCGGAGGCGATGGCCGCGGCGCTGGCAAACACCACCGCCGCCCCCATGCGGTGCCGCGCGCGCGCCAATTCCCACGTCAGGCTGCCTTCCAGATGCCGAACCGTATAGCTGGGGCTGCCCGGACCCAGAAAGACCATGTCGGCATCCAGCAAGCCCTGGTTTACGCCCGGATTTTGCGCGGTGAGCGAAAGATCTTTGCGCCTGGCGGCGATCTGGCGCACGTCCGGCTGGTAATTTTGCAGGCGTACGCGCAGATAATCGGCCACGCGGCCGGCCACGCGCTCGGCGTTCAGCTCAAATCCGGCGGGGGTTTCGAGCACCCGCACCTGCAGCGGTACGGGAAGCTCGCGCGCCAGCATCTCGAACACTTGCCCCCCGCTGGCGTTGGTTTCCCCCGAGCCGAGCAGCGCGATTTTCCCCGGCCTCCATTGCGCTTGTTCCATTCGCTCACCCAACATTACTCCCTCCCCTAATCCGCAAAAGCGTTTTCCGTTTTGGCCTGTGCTTCTTCCGGCAGGTAGAACTGGCGGTTGTACAGGTCGGCGTACATGCCGTTCTTATCCAGCAACTCGTGGTGCGTCCCGCGCTCTATGATACGCCCATCGTCGATCACCAGCACCAGGTCGGCGTTGCGGACGGTTGAGAGGCGGTGCGCGATCACAAAACTAGTGCGGCCTTTCAGCAGCCGGTTGAGCGCGCCCTGGATCATCACCTCGGTGCGCGTGTCGATGCTGGCGGTGGCCTCGTCCAGAATCAGGATGCGCGGATCCGCCAGGATCGCGCGCGCGATGGAGATTAACTGGCGCTGGCCCTGACTGAGCAGCCGCCCGCGCTCGCCTACCTCGCTGTGGTAGCCTTCCGGCAGTCGGGTGATAAAATCGTGCGCATTGGCTGCGCGCGCTGCCTGCTCCACGTCCTCATCGCTGGCATCCAAACGCCCGTAGCGGATGTTCTCCAGAATGCTGCCCGAGAACAGGAACGGCTCCTGGGTGACGATGCCCATGCGCGCGCGCAGGCTGCGCTGCGCCAGGTCGCGCACGTCGCGGCCGTCAATCAGCACCCGCCCGGCGGTGACGTCGTACAGGCGCGCGATCAGGTTGACCATGGTGGTCTTGCCCGCGCCGGTCGGCCCGACGATGGCAACCGTTTGCCCGGGCTGGACGTGAATGGAAACGTTCTCCAGCACCGGTTCTTCTTCATAGGCGAATGAAACGTCCTCAAACACCACCTCGCCGTGCACGTCTTCCACTTCAAGGGCATCCTGCTTGTCGCGCACGCCGGGCTGGGTGTCCAGCAGTTCAAATACGCGCTCGGCCGCCGCGAAGGCGGATTGGGCCACCGTCCACATCTGCGCCACGGTCTGGATCGGGCGGAAGAAGTTCTGCACGTATTGCAGGAAGGCAACCACGGTACCCACGCTGGCCGTCCCGCTGATGACCATCGCGCCGCCCATCGCGGCCACCAACGCCAGGTCGAGCGTGCTGATCACCTCGGTGGCCGGCGAAAAGGCCGATGTAATCGCGGTGGCGTTCACATTGGCGTCGCGGTTGGCGGCGTTGCGCTGCGCGAAACGGCGCACGTTCTCGTCGGTGCGGTTGAAGGCCTGCGCCACTTTCACCGCCCCCAATTCCTCTTCCAGTTCGGCCGAAACATCCCCGATGGTTGCGCGCGTGCGCCGGAAGGCGCTGCGCGCCCAGGTGGAAAACAGCCGCGTGACCAGCAACAGAATCGGCACCACCACCAGCACCGCCAGGCCAAGCTGCCAGTTGAGCAGCAGCATCGCCACCAGAATGCCGGCCAGCGCAAACAGCGCGCCAATCATCTGCGTTAGCCCCTGGCTGACAAACGAGTTGAGCGCTTCGATGTCATTTACCAGCCGGCTCATCAGGTCGCCGGACTGCTTGCTTTCCAGGTACTGCAGGGAAAGCGTCTCGATCTTGTTGAACACCTGCTGGCGCAGGTTGGCCAGCACGCGCTGGCCCACCGCCGACATGATGTAGATCTGGAAACGCGTGGCGAACGCGCCGGCGGCGTAGGTCAACGCCAGGCCCAGCATCAGCCAGCCCAACCCGGCGCGGTTGCCTTCGGTGATAAAGTTGTCGATCGCCAAACCGGTCAGGAACGGCGCCGCGCCCTGCGAAGCAGCCGATACGACCGTCAACAACAGCGAAAAGGTTACCTGAGACTGATATGGCTTGAGCAGGCTGAGCAGCCTGCGGATCACTTCGCCGCGGTTCTGAGCGTGCTCTTCTTCCATTTCTGCGATTCTGCGCATTCCGCCGTGCATCATTGAACTGCCTCCTCTACCGCGCTGATCAGATCGGAATGCCCGCCAAGCTGCGATTCCAGGATGTCAGCGTACAACTCGCAGCAGTCCAGCAGCTCTTTATGCGTGCCCTGCGCCGCCAGTTTGCCGGCGTCCAGCAGCAAAATCTTATCCGCCTGGCGCACCGTGCTGATGCGCTGCGCGATGACAAACGTGGTGCGACCCTGGCGCAGCTTTTCCAGCGCTACTTGAATCTTATATTCCGTCTCGGCGTCCACTGAGGAGGTGCTGTCGTCCATGATCAGGATGCGCGGATCGAGCAGCAGGGCGCGGGCGATGGCGATGCGCTGCCGTTGCCCACCCGAAAGACCGACGCCACGCTCGCCGATGAGGGTATTATATCCTTGGGGCATATCGACGATGAACTCGTGCGCCTGAGCCACCTGCGCGGCTTCGATGATGTCCGTTTCGCTGGCATCCGGCCGGCCGTAGGCGATGTTCTCGCGAATTGTGCCGGAGAACAGGGTGGTTTCCTGCAAAACAATGCCGATCTGATCGCGCAGCGATTCGAGTTGCGCATCGCGCACGTCATAACCGTCGATCTTGACCGCGCCCTGGGTGACATCGTAGAAGCGCGGGATGAGATTGATGATCGAGGACTTGCCCGAGCCGGTCATTCCGAGGATGGCGATGGTTTGTTTGGGCTCGACCTCAAAACTCACGTTTTCGAGCACATTCTGCTCGCCGCCCAGGTAACGGAAGGACACGTTCTCAAAGCTGACGCGCCCTTGCAGCGGCGGCAGGGCAATCGCGCCGGGTTTATCCTGCACATCCGATTGCGCGTCGATCACCTCAAACAGGCGGTGCGAAGACGCCTCAGCGCGGGTGAGCATGCTGCCGATGAAGCCGAGCATGAAGATTGGCATGAGGAAGAAACCCTGGTAGCTGACAAACGCCACCAGTTCGCCCAGGCTCATGCGCTGGTCGATCACCTGCAGGCCGCCGACCCAGATCACCGCCACCACGGCCAGGTTGGCCACCAGGAAGATCATCGGGAAGAAGGTCGAGAAGTACTGCATCAGGGTCAGGCTCTTGTCTCTCAGTTCGTTGTTGCGTCCCGAAAAGCGCTCCTGCTCCCAATCTTCGCGCGCGAAGGCCTTCACCACCCGCACCCCGGCCAGGTTTTCCTGCAACACGGCGTTTAACGCGCCCAACTTTTGCTGCACCACTTGCGAAAGCGGCATCACCTTGCGCACAAACAGGCCGAAAATGAGCATGATCGGCGGGAGCATGCCCAAAAAAATCAGGGTCAGGGTTGTGTTCATGGAGAACATGATCACCAGCGTGCCCACCAGCAGCACCAGCGCCGAGACCAATTGTAGCAACCCCTGGCCCACAAACATGCGCACCAGTTCTACATCCGAGGTCATACGCGTCATCAGCTTGCCGGTCTGGGCGCGGTCGTGATAGGAGAAGCTGAGGTTCTGCAGCCGCTCGTAAATCACGTTGCGCAGTTCGTAGGCCACCCCCTGCGATGTGACTTCCGACCAGTAGCCCTGCGCGAAGTTGAACGCTCCGCGCACCACGGCAATCAATACCAGCAGGCCGGCCACAGCCCAAATGCGGTTCATATTCATGGCGGTGATGCCGTTATCAATCAGGTCGCGCAATAGCTGCGGGGTGATCAGGTTGGCCGCGTTCACCAGCAGCAGGCTCAACAGCGCGCCCAAAGCGGTTTTCCAGTAGCGCTGCAAATAGCGTATGGTTCGAATTACACCAGTCATTCGGCCTCACTCACGATTTCCGCGCAGGACGCGGAGGAATGTTTTGCATTGTTTAGCACGCCGCGGAGTACCTGCAGTCCAGCTTCAAGCTGCTCCAGTTCAACGTCCGAAAGGGCTTGCATCTGTTGTACCAGGCGGTCGACCATCGAACGGTGTACTGCTTCCATCACCGCGTGGCCGGCCGGTGTAAGGCTGAGATGCACCATGCGGCGGTCACTGGGTGACGGTTTCCGTTCGATCAGGCCGCGCTCCACCAAAATGGCCACGCTGTTCGACATGGTGGCCATGCTCACCGACTGCAACTCAGCCAGCTCGCTCAGATTATAAGATCGCTTGGAGAGCATTCCGAGCGTGCGAAAATGCGCCGGCATCAACCCATTGCCATGGCAGCGCATATCCGCGCCCAGGCTGCGCATCACCAACGGAAGCGTTTCGATAAAAACCAACGCGATACGATCGCGATCAGGCATAAACGGTTAGCCCTCCTAATCATTAGGTTTGCTAATTATAAGAGGGAGACTGCCATTGTCAAGGATTTAGACGGGTTGTAGAGTCTTGTCTTAAGGATTGAAATTGCCGATCGCGCCTTGCAGGTCACGCGAAAAGATCGAACCGCAAAGAGCGCACACCTTCCCGCATCGTCCCGATGGTCCTACCCCGCAAGGGGTAGGACCATCGGGACGATGTGTGGGTACGGCACGGGCAGCAAAACGAATCATCCAACAAGAAAGCAGATCGCTTATGCCGCGCGGCCGACCTCACGAAAGGTCCACAGACGGTTGGCCATAAAATTATAAATAAACACAATGCCCGTGGCCACAACCTTGGCAGGTAGATAACCGTGCTGAGGGTTGTGCAGCAACTCGCCCAGGGGCTGCTCGAGCGCCAGAACAATCAGGCTGTTCAGCGCCACCGCTCCCACGTTGATCACCGCGAACTTACCAAACTGCACAAACCACTGGTTATCGCGCGCTTCCGAGAAGGTCCACAGGCGGTTAAGGGTGAAGTTGTTGATCACCCCCGCCGAGTAGGAAATGATATTGGCCGGCAGCGTGCCCATGCCCAGCAGCATTTTCAGCGCAGTTAAAATCGCGAAATCGAGCAGCGTGCCGCTCAGCCCCACCACCAGGAAACGGGCAAAGCGCTTGATTTCTTTCTTCTGTTTACCAATAGAGATTGTTTTTAACATCGAAGTATATCCCCCACCATGTTGAACGTGATACACAAAATAACATCTTTGACCGCTCTTGTCAACTACTGCTGGTTTTCAACCTTATGAAAATCGATAATGGATGCTTTCCGGGGAAATGCACGGTGATACGCCAGGAAATGATGACATCTCTGTCTTTTTAAACGATGAAAGACGCAATCGGTTTCTCGCTTGCGCGAAGCACATCGATTTACTTTCGATAATGACAACGAACGCAGGCAATGTTTTTACAAATCCAGGTGAAATATTTCAGCTTTGGTAAAATTGGGTTATGATACAAGAAGATGCACTGCAGAAATTGATTGCTGAACTGAAGCAAGCGGAACAGGCGCGCGCCGCCGGCAACGAAGGCATGGCGCGGGTGTGCGCCCGCCGCGCAGCGGGGATCGCCATTCGCGCGTTTTACCAGGCGCGCGGAGAGCCCGTTCGCTCAACATCCGCGGTGGACCTGTTGGAGCAGATACGCAACGATGAGCGCCTTTCGGCGGACATCCACGCCGTGGCCGGGCACTTGTTGCAACGCGTTACGCCGGACTACCAGCTCCCCATCCCGGCGGATCTACTGGCCGAGACACGCTGGCTTGTGGATGCGCTACACGAGCAGTTGAACCTTTCTGATGATTCTTCTACGCGGGTATAGCAAGATCGAAAAGGAACTTTATGGAAACCCAAATCATCGTATATGGCACTACCTGGTGTTACGACACCTTCCGCGCCAAGAAAATATTGGATAAGAACAATATCCCCTATACCTGGATCGATATTGATAAGGATATGGCGGGCCGCAAGTTTGTTGAAGAAACCAACAACGGCTATCGCAGCGTGCCCACCATTGTTTTTCCGGACGGAAGCATTCTGGTCGAGCCCAGCAACGATGAACTGAGCACCAAGCTTGGCCTTTCGCAAAAAGCCTGAACGATCCCCACTAATCTGGAGCCGTGCTTCCCGCTTTTCTTCGCCGGAAGAAATAGCGGGCCATCAACAGCATCCATACCGCGAACACGCCGGTAAAAAGACCAAGCCCGATCACCACCGCGGCTGCTAAATCGGTGCGCCGCTCGACGGTTACCCCGGGAGCGCTGGTCAGCCGGACTTTCAAACTGTCGACGAACTCCGGGTTTACCTGCACCGGGTTGAGCGCCGAAAACAGTCTTTGCTCCAGCATCGAATCTTCCGTCACAAAACGTTGCTGAGATGCGAATGATTGTGCTGCAAACATCAATTTCTCTCCTCTTCGAAAATATCTTCGCCGCTAACGGATGGTTTTTTCAATCTCCTCCCGCAGCGCCAGCAGCGTGCGGTGGTACAGGCTTTTAATCGCGCCTTCGCTGCGTCCCATGATCACCGCGATCTCCGCGTTGGACAGCCGCTGCACAAATTTGAGGATCACCAGTTGCTGCCGTTCCGGCGAGAGCGTGCGGATGGCGCGCAGCAGATTTTCCGTCTCCTGCGTATTCACCAGCGCCAGTTCCGGGGGATCGCCGCGATGCACCAGCTGGATAGCGTTATCTTCGAGCGCCACCTCTTGTTTGCGGCTGTTATCGCGGTGCCAGTTCGCCACCAGATTGTGCGCGATGCGGTACAACCAGGCGGAAAACGGGACGCCTTTGTTGTTGTAGCGCTGGATATGCCCCAGCGCGCGATGAAACACACGCGCCGTCAGGTCCTCCGCATCGTTGGCATTCCCCGTCCGGTAATAGATATAGTTGTAGATACGGTTTACATAACGTTCATATAGAAGGCTAAACGCGTCGGCATCCCCCTGCACCGCTTTTGTCAGTGTGGCATCTTCGTTGATCTCGGTTTCGGTCACGGGTTCCTACCGGTCTGTTCTGGCATTAATAACACCTTTGGGCAAAAAAGGTTATGCCTCAGGCAGCTTTCCTCCACCTGCGTGAGGATCTTGTGTTCTTGTCTCTATTTTATCCGAAATTTGCCCGTGATTCGACCGGCCAGGTTAACTGGCTCACCCGCTCTCAACATTCGCGCTGCGAATCAGGCACAGGCCATCCCTGCGCTCCACTTGCATGACAAAATCGAAACGGTTAGCCTGAACGCACAATTCCAAATCCTGGCGTAGGGGATGATCCGGTGCTTTGCCCATGATTTTGTACCCGGAACGCGACTGGTAGACCCGCTCCACGTACGGACGCGGGTCGGGGTCGCGGCCAAGCAGCAACGCCTCAATGTAATCCGCGCACGCCAGGTCGTCGTCACCGGTGAAATAGCGGTCGCGGCCGGTGATGATGAAATCCACCTCCCGCGGGTTCAAAGCGCGCAAGAACGTTGCCGTGGCCTGCGCGCACACCAGCGAAGAAACCAGCGTGAGCTGCGCGTTGGCGCTGCGCACCACGCCCTGCGTGCCGGATGAGGAGCGGTGCACCAGGCGCGCGCCAGTCAGGTCTTGCGCAATGAGCTCGGAGGGCGAATTGCCGTAATCGAAACCAGGCACGTGCTCGCCCATCATCTCGCCGAAGACAATCACCTCCGGCTCCCGGCGTTTCCAGTCCAATGCTTCTTCCACGCTGGACACCGCGAATATTTCGCGCGCTCCCTGCGCGAAGGCATAGGCTTCGGCGCTGAACGCGCGCACCACATCGATCACTACGGCCACGCCGCGGGCCTGATCGCTTTGCGCCAGGCCCAGCTTGCGAATTTTGATGCGGTTGAACAACATCAGCAGCCCCGTTAGCGCAGCTCGATCGCCCGCTGCACCGCGGCGTAAGCGTCCACCACGCCGTGCCCGACGACCACGTTGGGCGTGCCCTGCCCCTGGGCGCAGGCAGGCAGCGATCCGCGATACGGGCGCGCGGTTTCGTTCAGGATGGCGATGGTGCCGTCAATATCGCCAATCAGGTCGGGGTTGGCCGACCACATCAATGCCACCACGCCGACCACATGCGGCCCGGCCATCGACGTGCCGCCGGCGTATTCGTAGCTGCTGTTGGGATAGGAGGAAAGCACTCCCACTCCCGGCGCGGCGATATCCGGCTTGATGCGGTTACTGCCGTCCACCGTCACCGGACCAATGCTGCTGAAATCGGCGATACGGCTCGCGCTGTCGACCGCCCCTACCGTATACACATTGGCGTAAATGGCGGGGGGATCCGAAACGCTTCCGCAGCCGTTATAGCCAGAATTACCGGCTGAAACCACCACAAACACCCCGGCGTCGCGCAGGGCCTGAACCGCCGGCTCCAGCGATGCCGGATCGCAGCCTTCCACCTCGGGGCAGCCCCACGAATTATTCAACACCATCGCGCCGCGCGCCGGATCGCCGTCGCGCAGTGGGTCTCCGCCTTGCGGGAAGGGCGCCAGCATGAACTGCA
>CALDSL010000151.1 GCA_937920255.1 uncultured Anaerolineaceae bacterium
CCGGACCGCGGCATCGTGCGTCTGAAACACACCGGCAAGAAACCCGATGGCACCGTGGTGTGCGAGCTGGAACGCACCGTCATGTGGCTCAAGCGACACATCTAAGCCACGCAAAAATGATCGCTATATTCGGTATAACTGGAAAAGCTGAACCGCGAAGAGCGCGCATCGTCCCGATGTTCCTGCGGGAAAGGGTTCGCGAAGTCCGCAAAGGATTTCTGAGAAAGAATATGTTTACTTTGCGTTCTTCGCGTTCTTTGCGGTTCGATACAAATCTTGTTTAGCGAACGATCTGATAAGCAGATTACCAAAGAAGAGAGGGAATTATGCGCGCACGAAGAGCACTTTTATACATGCCCGGCGACGACCTGTACAAGATTCAAAAAGCCATCGGCCTTAACGTCGATACCATCTGCATGGACATTGAAGATGCGGTGGCGCACAACCGCAAAGCTGACGCCCGCGCCACCATCGTCGAGGCCCTGCGCACGCTCGATTTTGGCCGCTCGGAAAAACTGGTGCGCATCAACCCGGTCGGGTCGGGGCTGGAGGAGGACGACCTGCTGGCCGTGCTGCCCGCCATGCCGGACGGGCTGGTGCTGCCCAAAGTCGGCGATGCCGAGTATATCCGCTGGGTCAGCTACCAGTTGACCGAAGCCGAGCGCGCCGCCGGCCGGCCGGAAGGCTCGATGATCCTGCTGGCGCTGATCGAAACCGCGCGCGGCGTGGTCAACCTGAAGGAGATCTGCCAGGCCAGCCCGCGGCTGCAGGGGCTGATCTTCGGCGCCGAGGACCTGGCCGGCGACATCGGCGCGGTACGCACCCGCGCCGGTTGGGAAGTGTTCTACGCGCGCAGCGCGGTGGTCACCCACGCCGCCGCCTTTGGCCTGCAAGCGCTGGACATGGTTTTCATGGATTTGCACGACATCGACGGCCTGCGCGAGGAATCCGAAGAAGGCGCGCGCATGGCCTACACCGGCAAACAGATCATCCACCCGCGCCAGGTCGAGCCGGTGCAAGCCGCCTACACCCCCAGCGCTGAAGCCATCGCGCACGCCCGCCGCGTGGTCGAAGCCGCCGCGCAAAATCAGGAAGCCGGCGCCGGCGCGTTTGTGCTGGACGGCAAAATGGTGGATATGCCCGTGGTGCGCGCCGCCGAGCGCATCCTCGACCGCGCCCGCGCCGCCGGAGTGGATGCTTAATCCCTCTCCCCGCTGGCATGATCGAGCGTACGTCAAAATCATGTGGCGGGGAGAGGGATATATTGGACTCTTCCCACGTGAACAGGCATTGATGGCAAGACCATGCGTTATAATGCCCCGCACGGATCAGCTTGAAAGCATACAAGGAGCACCCATGTCTTACTGGCTCGTTATCCTGATTGGCTTAATCGGCGGGGTTGCCGTCGGGTTGCAGTCGCCCATTTCCGGCGCAATGGGGCAGCGCATCGGCCCTGCTGCCAGCAGTTTTATCATCCATCTGGGCGGGCTGATTGCCACTACCGCGCTGCTGCTGGCGCGCGGCGGCGAGAAAATCCGCGCCTGGCCCACGGTGCCCTGGTACATGCTGATCGCCGGCGTGTTTGGGCTGGTGCTGTTTCTCACCATCAACGTCACCCTGCCGCGGCTGGGTGGCGCCATGATGGTCACGCTGGTCATCATCGGCCAGCTGACCATGGGCATCATCATCGACCACTTCGGCCTGCTGGGTGTCACCCCGCGCCCGGTCGATCTGGTGCGCGTGGCGGGCATGATCGTGCTCGTCGCCGGAGCGTACCTGATTTCCCGCTAGCGCCGCGAGATATGCGCTGAACGCAAAAACGAGACGCCGCGCGGCGTCTCGTTTTTGCATTTGTTCGGGCTACACTTCTTCAATTGCTAGCGAGAATTTTGACATCGCCTCGCACCCGTCCGGCAGGATCAGGATCGGGTTCTCGTAGCGGAAGCCAATATTCTCCTCCGGGCAGGCGTACTGGATGGCGCAGATCAGCATCTCGTTCGGCTGGTAGATGTGATCCGGGTTGGTCCAGTACGGGAACGGCCCATCGTTGCGGCCGATGCGCCACTCGTCGCCCAACATGCCGATGCCGTGCTCGAACCCCGGCACCATGTACTCGGCAAAACCGCGCTCCTCGCAGAACAGCATCATCTCGTCCGCCAGGCTGGAGGGCGAGACGCCCGCCCGGTAGGTTTGCAGGCACAGCGTCACCAGGTCGACAAAGTTCTGCGCGTGCCAGCGCTGGCGCGGCGTGGCCGGCGCCAGCAGATAGTTGTGCGAGTGATCGCCCAGGCACAGCTTGAACATGGCGTGCAGGTCCACCATCAACGGCTCGCCCGGGGCAGTCCTGCGGCGGGAAGCCGGGGTGCACGCCCCGCCCGCCAGCCCGGTGCGGTAACCGGATGCGATTTCGTTGCCGCCCGTGAATGACCACTCCCATTCACTGCCGGCTTTGCGCATGGCATACGCCGCCAGACCGGCGATTTCGGTTTCACTCACCGTCTTATTGCCGCTGCACAGCGCTTCCCACACCGCCTGGTGGCCCACATCCACCATGCGCGAGGCCTCGCGGAAACGGTTGATGGTGCCCGCATCTTTGATCACCGACACGCGGTCGATGATATCCAGCGCGTTGACCAGCTCGGCGTCCGGCAGGGCCGCGCTGAATGCCTGGTATTCGTAATGGGTCAGGTTGCCTTCCGGCAGGTAATTCGACATGCCGGCTTCAACTCCCACCCTGCCCCTGCCGCCCGGCAGAGATTCGGCGATCTTGGTCGCGATCAGGTCGATCTGGTCCTGCCCGCCCATCGGCGCGAAACCGAGCACGTGATCTTCGTCCAGCCATGAGTCGTCCTGCACGCGCGCCGCGTCGATCACAAACGTGTACAGCGTCGGCAGGCCATCCGCCGGGATGACGATGTACGAGCGCCACGGGCAGAACGCGTCTGACGTCCACGACAGGGTGCGCAGCCGCGAGCCCAGGTACACGTCGATGCCGTCGCGCGCCATTTCCGCCTGCACCGCGCGAATCCGCGCGGGAAAATCGATGAAATACGGATCGTTTGTCGTCATTGCCGCCTCTAGTATTCGCACTCGATCGTGGAAAGAACTTTATTCAGCCGGTCGACGATCGAAGCCAGGCTGAGCGCCTTGACCATATTGCCTTTCAGGCGCAGCTTCCCGCCCATCAGGGCCGAACGCGAGCCCAGCTCGGCGCGCGAGATTTTGGCGAAGGTATCGTAGTCGCCGCTGATGATGAACTCGGCTTCCGGCATCTCGCCTTCCCGCACCGAGACATCCTGAAAGACCCCGTCCTGAATTTTGTAGTACAGGGCGCGTTCTTTCCCATCCGGGCAGTTGTGGTAGACGGTCAACATGGATGAAGTCACGAACTTCATCGTCTCTGGAGTCAGTTGTTCGCGCAAGCGCTTCTGCGCTTCCGCAGCCCACGCCGGGCTGAGATATTGTAAGGTGTCCATAGGGTATCCTCGCGAACCGGGAATTACTCCGCGCAGCGCGTGGAGGTATGTACAGTATGGCACAGAATATTGGTTGGGGAACAAAATATATGGTACAAAAAAATGTGGATTAACGCAGCAGCCGGTGAGGGTCTCCTCACCGGCTGCTGCAAAATGCTACGCTCGATTATTTGTCTTCCGATTTTGGGTCGTCGTCGCCCTTCAAGCCTTCGCGGAAATTGCGCATGCCGCTGCCGACTTCGCGAAAGATCTTGCTGATGCGTCCCACGCCGAACAGCAGGATGATCACGACAACAATCAGAATGATTTCAGGTGTGCCCAGTCCTGCGATCATCGTCTCCTCCGCCCGGTCTGAGAATGGTCAGCCGGATAAACTCATCATACCATAAATTACCCCCGCCGCGCCTGGCGGACTGCCTTTGGTATAAGGTCGACGGCCCGCCGCCATGGAATGAGTATGCTACACTTAGCGCTAGAAGGAGACCACATATGCCCGAAGAACTTACCCCAGAAGTGATCCAGAGGCTGCAAACTCAGAAAATCATCTGGTTTGCCAGCGTGCGCCCCGAAAACCGCCCCCACATGGTTCCGCTGTGGTTCGTGTGGCAGGATGACCGCTTTTACATCAGCATTGGCCCCAACAGCACCAAGGCGCACAACATCCGCGCAAACCCCAACGTGGTGGTTTCGCTGGAAGACGGCGCCAACCCGCTGATCTGCGAGTGCACCGCGCGGCCCCTGCCCTCGCCTGCCCCCGCCGCCGTGGCGGATGCTTTCTTCCAGAAATACGAGTGGAACCTGGGCACGGAAGAGCACTTCAACCAGTTGGTCGAGCTGATCCCAGACAAATGGGTCAACTGGTGAGGCGTTAGCTCTCCGGGCCGCGCTTTTTCATCTTCACCAGCCCCAACGCCAGCGCCCGGCTGATCGATTCAGACCGCGTGCGCGCGCCCAGCCGCGATTTGAGGATGCCAATGTGGTTGGTGATAGTGTGCGTGCTCACCCCCAGCCGCGCGGCGATCTCCTTATCCGTCAGTCCCTCGCACAGCGCCTGGAGCACCTCCGTCTGCCGGGTCGACAGCTTGATCGCGCGGCCGGCCAGCGCCTCCGTCTCGCCCGGGGCGTACGGTTCCAGCGGCGTGATGATCACATAGCTGCCCAGCCGCACCGCCCGGAACGCGCGCTGGCTGCCGTCGCCGACGCCCGCCGGCGGGCTCCACTTGCCTTCCAGCACCGCGCGGATCAAATCCTCCGGCCCCAGGTCAGACTGCAGCAGGAGCACGGTGTCGTCATTGGGGAGAAACAGCAGCCGCGCCATCAGCGGAACACCACGCCGGGCGCGCGCCGCTCCCTTGTTGGGAACAATAAACGCATTTTTCCTCTATTATTTTAGAAATATTGTTCTATTGTATTATCGTCGTTTTTTCGGGAATGTCAATACCGTAATTCTTCTGGTTTGATCCATTCAAAAACAATCGTGCGGGTAGGAGTGCAACAAACTTCACAGGTTTCACCCACCTCAATAGCAATAATCTACCCCATCCCCCGCACCATGTAGGGGCGAAGCATCTGGTAGACTGCTGGTCAAAAAAAGACTGGAAATTCCTCCAGATGCTTCGCCCACCCCGACGACTGTGGAGCGCGTCATCCGCTCAAAATGTTTCCGTGCCATCCCTGGGTGGAGCATTCGGAGCGGTTGACTCTTGATACGTATTGGCCTAACCGAATGCTTCACCCCTACAGTTGCGTTTGCCGGTTGAATCATATTGTGCTACACCACATGGGGGCTTCGCCCATGTGGTGTAGCCCGCGCCTCCTGAAGGCGCGACCAGCGCATTGAAACCAGTATAATGATCCAAACCATATAACAAAGGCTACGACCATGACCGACAACCAACCCGAACAACCCCTGCGCTGGTGGCAGACCGGCGTCACCTACCAGATCTACCCGCGCAGCTTTCAGGATACCAACGCCGATGGCATCGGCGACCTGCCCGGGATACTCCAACGGCTGGACTACCTGGCGGATCTCGGCGTCGAGGCCCTGTGGCTCAGCCCGTTCTACCCCTCACCGATGAAAGACTTTGGCTACGACGTGTCCGACTACACCGGCGTGCACCCCCTCTTCGGCACGCTGGATGATTTTGACCGCCTGGTGCAGGCCGCCCATGCGCGCGGACTGAAGATCATCATCGATTACGTGCCCAACCACACCTCCGACCAGCACCCCTGGTTTCTCGAATCGCGCTCCAGCCGCAACAGCCCCAAACGAGACTGGTACCTGTGGCGCGACGCCCAACCCGACGGCTCACCGCCCAACAACTGGGGCTCCACCTTCGGCGGCCCGGCCTGGACCTGGGATGAAGCCACCGGCCAGTACTACTTCCACCACTTTCTCAAAGAGCAGCCTGACCTCAACTGGCGCAACCCCGAGGTGCGCGCCGCCATGCTGGATGTGCTGCGCTTCTGGCTCGAGCGCGGCGTGGATGGTTTCCGCATGGACGTGGTCGGCATGATCCTCAAAGACCCCGACTGGCGCGATAACCCACTCAACCCGGATGCGCCCGCTCACCTCCACCCCGCCGACCTGGCGGCGCGCCAGCACAACCTCTACAATCAGGACCTGGACGAGGTGCACGAGATCATCGCCGAGATGCGCCGCTTGCTCGATTCGTACGGCGACCGCGTCGGCATTGGCGAGATCTGGTACGACCTGCCGCGTTGGGTGCGCTATTACGGCCAGGCCGGCGAAGGCCTGCACCTGCCGTTCAACTTCCGGCTGATCTCGCAACCGTGGACGGCCGGCGCGGTGCGCGCCTCGGTCGACGCGCTGGAAGCGGCGCTGCCGCCGTTTGCCTGGCCCAACTACGTGCTCAGCAACCATGACGTAGCCCGGCTGGCGTCGCGCATCGGCGCGCGGCAGGCGCGGGTGGCTGCCATGCTGCTGCTCACCCTGCGCGGCACGCCCACCCTGTATTACGGCGATGAAATCGGGCTGGAGAACGGCATCATCGCCCCCGACCAGATCCAAGACCCCCAGGGCATCAACCTGGGGCCGGAGCGCACGCGCGACGTGGCGCGCACGCCCATGCAATGGAGCGCTGACCAGCATGCAGGTTTTTCCGGCGTGGAACCCTGGCTGCCCCTCAGCCCGGATTATCAAGAGCGCAACGTGGACGCCCTGTCCCACCAGTCCGGCTCAATCCTCGACCTCTACCGGCGGCTGCTGGCGCTGCGCCGCGCGTCGCCCGGGCTGCACGGCGGCAGTTACAGCCCGCTCGAAGGTGGCGCGCCGGACTGCTTTGTGTACCTGCGCCAGCACAGCAGCGAGCGCTGGTTGGTGGCGCTCAACTTCGGCGGCGCGGAACGCCCTCTGGCGCTGCCGCACATAGGCGCGGGGCAAATCGAAGCATCCACCGGCATGGATCACTCCGGCCATATCGATTTGCGCGCCTTCACCCTCGCCGCAGATGAAGGTATCCTCGTCCGGTTGGGCGCCAGCGCGGATTAATCCTGGCGCGGGCTTTCCTCGGCTTCCGGCCCGGCCTGTACATCCAGTTCATTGTGCACGTCGGTTACGCCCGGCACTTCATTGGCCACCGATTCGACCATCTGGCTGACCACGTAGGTTGGCACGCTGCCGCGCAGCGTGATCTCGCCATTCTGCACCTCCACCTCCACGCGGCCATCCTGCACATCGCCGTTCTCGCGCAGCCGCGCCAGCAGATCCTGTTTCATCTCTTCATCGGACGGCTGCTCGCCATCGCTTTTGATGCCGGCGCCTTCGCCATCTTCGCGGCCGTGGGTCTTAATCGGCACATAATCGCTCTCGCGCGCGCCGCGTCCTTCCCAGCCTTCCTGCTGGTCCAGTTCTTCCCGCTCGGGTTGTTTGGATCCTTCTTCCCGGTTCATGTTCTGCTCCTGGTAGCGTTATGATGTTGCTCCCAGTGTAGAACATTCCCCCCGCCCAGGTAAGAGTACTTCCCCGCAATAAACAATCAGGACTTTCCCTAAAACAGGTCGCACTTTGTGAGTCACAAAACGATCTGTAGCTTCAATGCCTGGAAAAGCTGAACCGCGAAGAACGCGATGTTTTCGTGAAGTACGCGAAGAAATGCTTAAATACAAACTGCTTTCTAGCATTCTTCCCGCGTTCGCGTCTTACCACCCAACAGGTCGCGTTTCAATTATTTTGTACCCGCCATCAAAATCCCGCGGTTTAAGGTATTGAACACACCTGCCCCATGTTAAACCCCGACCCGATCAGGCCATTCTCCACCGCCAGGGCCACCGTATACCCGTCCACCTCGCACACGATCATCGTCTCAGCCAACGTATCCCGCGCGGCGCGGATATATTCAGGATCGGAAAACACGTACAGCGTATGCGGGTCGGGTTGCTCCGCCAGCAGATCCTCCCACGCGGCACGCGCCGCCTCGCGGATCGCCACCCGGTCGCTGCGCGCGAAATAGGCATAATTCAGGGTCAAATCCTGTTGCACCGCCCAAATCGCCAGCGCGTCCGAGCCGAACTCGCGCACTTTGGTGGCCGGTAGCACCACCACGTGCCGGTTGGAATCCGCCGCCACCTCCCAAAACGCCGACTGCATTGGCGTCTGGTACACCGCGAATTCCTGCATGGCCTTGCTTCCATACAGCGGCTGCAGATCCAGCAGTTGCAGCAGCAGCGCAAAGCCGATTACCACGCCCGGGTAGCGCACGTTCCGGGCAATCATCACCAGCACAAACAAAACAATAAAGTAATACACCGGCCAGATAAACCGCCCCGACGAGCGAAACAGGTTCACGAAACGTTGGACCGCATCTGGCAGCGCAAAATCCCACACCGGCTGCAGGCTGAAGAAGGCCTTGTTGGAAACCGCGAACAGGGTGTACACCCCGGCGGCAGCCAGAAACGGCAGCAGCACCGCCAGCCTGCGCCGCGGATTCTCTTTCAGCGCGAACAGGTACACCGCCACCGGCAGAAGCAACAGGTTGCCAATCCCCAGGTAGCTGATACCTTCATACTGCCCGCCGGTGATCGCCATCCCGCGCGCAAACGCCGAGGCGATGTCCAGCGGGTTGAGAAACCCGTTCAGGTTCCACGAGTAGGTGCCGTACCCGCTGATCGCCAGGTCTTTATACCCCAGCCCAAATGCGCCGGTACTGTTCCCGGTCAGCAGCACCACGCCCGCCACTGTGAGCACATCCAGGGCCAGCCGCCAGCGCCGTGGCGCGGAGCGGTACTGGTAGTACAGGCTGATGATCCACAGCGGCAGCAGCATGGGGATGAAGTACAGGTGCACCAGCATCGCCACGCCGAACAGCGCCACCCACGCCCAGCGCCACAGCCGCTTACGGCGCTCCAGCAGGACGAACCAGATTCCCGCCAGCACGATCCAGTGCGCCGACAGCGAACTGTGGTAAAAGGCGCGGAAAATCTGCGGCGAAGACAGCGCCAGCAGCGAAGACGCCAGCAATGCCAGCGGCAGCGAGCGGGTGAACTCGCGCATCACCAGCGTGCCGGTCAGGATCATCAACACCAGCGACGCCAGCTCCCACAGCCCAAAATACTGGAAGGTCGGCTCCAGCCACGGGGAGAGTAGCTTGAACGGGATGGCGAGCAGCGGGATCGAATCCATGTAGGTGACCGAGGTTCCCACCGGGTAGCCCAGCGCCTGGATACTCCCCAGCGGAAACTGCCAGGCCGCCTTGCGAAACCACTCCCATCCGAGTTGGTGCTGCAGCGCGTCTCCGCCGGCGTTGTACAGCCAGCTCACGTGCGTCACGTACAGCGGGTAGCGGCCGTACAAAATCAGATACCACACCAACCCCAGCACCCCACTGGCGGCGGCAGACAGCAAAAATGCCGGCAGCCCGCGCGCAGTGGCTTTTTCCAGCGCGGCCTGTGTCGTCTCGTACAGCGTGCGGATGGATTTGGATGGTATGGCGGACAACCCGGAATGCCTCTACGGAACCTTACGGTAGTTGCGAACGGGTTAAGGGTAACACAATTTATGCATTTCGGTTGTAGCGCAGGCAATATTGATTCTTGACAAATTCGCTCGAATTTTGTATAAATTATAGGATCAAAATAAAAAACTTAGGCTATCCTAAAAATAGCCTTCTTACTGGAAAAACGAATGAAAACAATTTGGAAGAACCTCTTATTGATCACCTTGGCGGCCGCCCTGCTGACCTCGTGCGCGGTGCTGCCGGTGATGGCCGCGGACGACGGCGGCAGCTATGCTGTGCGTGCCGTTGCCACCACCAGCCTGGTCGCCGACCTGGTGCGCAACATCGGCGGCGAGCATGTGCAGGTCACCGGGTTGATGGGCGCGGGCGTCGACCCGCACCTGTACAAGGCCAGCGAGGGCGATGTGCGCAAGCTGGCGCACGCCGACGTGATCTTTTACAGCGGCTTGCACCTCGAGGCCGGGTTGGCGCGCGTGCTCGAGCGACTCACCCAGCAGCGCCAGGTGGTGGCGGTGACCGCCGCAATTGACCCAAACAATCTGCTCACGCCAGCCCAGTTCAAAGGGCAGCACGACCCGCACATCTGGTTTGATGTCTCGCTGTGGATGCAGACCATCCAACCGGTAGCCGATAAACTGGCTGAGCTTGACCCCGCCCACGCGCAGGATTACCGCGACAACGCCGCCGCCTATTACCAGGAGCTGCAGGCACTCCACGAGTGGGTGCGGGAGCAGATCGACCGCCTGCCTGAGAACCAGCGCGTGCTCATCACCGCGCACGACGCGTTCAACTACTTCGGGCGCGCCTACAGTTTTGATGTGCGCGGGCTACAGGGCATCAGCACCCAGGCCGAGGCCAGCACCGGCGACATGCAGTCGCTGGCCGCCTTCATCGCCGAGAACCGCATCCGCGCTATCTTTATTGAATCGTCCGTGCCGCGCCGCAACGTCGAGGCGGTGCAGGCGGCGGTGGAGGCGCGCGGTTTCGCCGTCGAAATCGGCGGCGAATTGTTCTCCGACGCGCTCGGCAACCCCGGCACGCCCGAAGGCACCTATATTGGAATGGTGCAACATAATGTGAGCACGATTGTCAGTGCATTAGAAGGAAGGAAATAAAAGTGAACCAAGCCAACCTCGCGATCGAGATCACCGATCTTACCATCGCTTACAAAGAAAAACCCGTCCTGTGGGACGTCGACCTCGAATTTCCGGAGGGCAACCTCACCGCCATCGTTGGCCCCAACGGCGCCGGAAAAACCACCCTGCTCAAAGCCACCCTCGGGCTGATTCCGCCCTCCGCCGGGCAGGTGCTGGTGTTCGGCAAGCCCTTGCGCCAGCAGCGCCGCCTGGTGGGTTACGTTCCCCAGCGCGGCTCGGTCGACTGGGATTTCCCCACCAGCGCGTTGGACGTGGTGATGATGGGCCGCTACGGCCACCTGGGATGGCTGCGCCGCCCGGGCAAAGCCGAGCGCGACCTGGCCATGCAGGCGCTGCACTCGGTGGGTATGCAAGATTTCGCCGGCCGGCAGATCAGCCAGCTTTCCGGCGGGCAGCAGCAGCGCGTGTTCCTGGCGCGCGCGCTGGCCCAGGATGCGGCCATCTATCTGATGGACGAGCCGTTCCAGGGCGTGGATGCCGTCACCGAGCGCGCCATTTTGGAGATGATGCGCCGCCTGCGCGATGAAGGCAAGACCGTGATCGTGGTGCACCACGACCTGCAGAGCGTGCCCGAGTATTTTGACCGCGCCGTGCTGCTCAACGTGCGCAAGATCGCCAGCGGGCCGGTACATGAGGTCTTTACCGACGACAACCTGCGCGCCGCCTACGGCGACCGCGTTACCCGCCTGGGCGCGGCCGCGCTGCCCCAGTTGGAACCCGAATCGCGGGCCGGTCTGCCGGTGATGGGAAAGTAAACCATGAACCTGCAAGATCTCTTCACTGCATTGTTTTTCGATTACACCTTGCGCACCGTCGCGCTCGGCTCGGCCGTGCTGGGCGCGGTCAGCGGAGCGCTGGGCGCGTTTGCCGTGCTGCGCCGCCAGAGCCTGATGGGCGACGCTATTTCGCACGCCGCCCTGCCGGGCGTGGTGCTGGCGTTCCTCATCAGCGGCAGCAAAGACATCCTCGCGCTGGGCGCCGGGGCGCTGTTCACCGCCTGGCTTGGCACAATGGCTATGGTCTACATCCGCCGCCGCACGCGCATCAAGGAAGATACGTCGCTCGGGCTGGTGCTCTCCGTATTCTTTGGCGTGGGCATGGTGCTGCTGACCTTCACCCAGCGGCTGCCCAACGCGCACCAGGCCGGACTGGACCGCTTCCTGTTCGGCCAGGCTGCTGCCTTGCTGGAACGCGATGTGGTCTATATGGCCGTCTTCGGCGGCGGCGCGCTGCTGCTGCTCGCGCTGCTGTGGAAAGAATTCAAGTTGGTCAGCTTTGACCCCGAGTTCGCCACCGGGCTGGGACTGCCGGTGCGCGCGCTGGATGTGCTGCTCACCACCCTGCTGGCGGTCGCCATCGTGCTGGGGCTGCAAGCGGTGGGCGTGGTGCTGATGAGCGCCATGGTGGTGGCCCCGGCCGCCGCCGCGCGCCAGTGGACCGACCGTCTGGGCAGCATGGTGCTGCTTTCGGCGCTGTTCGGCGCCATCTCCGGCGTAGCCGGAACACTGGTCAGCAGCCTGGCGGCTGGCCTGTCCACCGGGCCGACTATCGTCCTGGTCGCCAGCTTTATCGTCCTGCTTTCGATCCTGTTCGCCCCCGCGCGCGGTCTGGTGCCGGCTGCTCTGCGCCGCCGCGCGCAGGCGAGCGGAGCGCTTTCGCAAGGTTAAGTCATGGAAACCTACACGCTTGAAATCATCCTCATCGCCGTCGTCGCGGCGGCCGCCTGCGCCCTGCCCGGCGTATTCCTGGTGCTGCGCCGCTCGGCTATGCTGGCCGACGCCATCAGCCACACCGTGCTGCTCGGCATCGTCCTGGGCTTCTTCCTCACCGGCGATCTTTCTTCGCCCTTTCTGGTGCTGGGCGCGGCCGCGGTGGGCGTGCTCACCGCCCTGCTCACTGCATTGCTCGAGCGCACCCAACTGGTCAAGAATGACGCCGCGGTTGGGCTAATCTTCCCGGCCCTGTTTAGCGTCGCCATTATCCTCATCTCGCGCTATGCCGGCGATGTCCATCTCGACACGGACGTGGTCCTGCTGGGCGAGTTGGCGTTTGCCCCCTTCGACCGCTTCGCGCCCTTCGGCGTCGATCTCGGCCCGCGCGGCCTGTACGTGATGGGCGGCATCCTGCTCATCAACCTGGCGTTCATCGGCCTGTTTTACAAAGAACTCAAGCTGTCCACCTTCGATGTCGGCCTGGCGGCCGTGCTCGGTTTTGCCCCGGCGGTGGTACACTATATGTTGATGAGCCTGGTTTCCATCACCCTGGTAGGCGCGTTTGATATCGTCGGATCGGTGCTGGTCGTGGCGCTGATGGTCGCCCCGGCCGCCAGCGCCTATCTGCTGGTCAACCGTCTGCCGGCCATGCTGGCACTGAGCACAGGCCTGGGAGCGCTCAGCGCGCTGACCGGCTACCTGCTGGCTTTTCTGCTCGACGCATCCATCGCCGGCTCCATCGCCACCATGGCTGGGCTAATCTTCCTGGTGTCGCTGCTGTTCGCCCCCGAGCAGGGCGTGGTCGCCCAACTGCGCCGGCGTGCGCGCCAGCGTTGGGAGTTCGCCGCGCTGATGCTCAACGCGCACCTGCTCAACCATGAGGGCTCGCGTGAAGCCGAGCAGGAAAACCGCGCAAGCCACCTGACCGATCATTTGCGGTGGAGCCCGGAATTTGCCAGCCAGGTCATCACCTACGCGCAGCGCAGCGGCCTGATCGCCGTCGAAGGCGACCATCTGCGGCTCACACCCGCCGGCCGCCAGCGCACTTTAAAGCACTACCCGTCCTCGGGAACCTTGGAGGGAACATGACGTCAACACTCGCCATCACCGAAACGGTCCAGGATTATCTGAAGGCCATTTACACCCTCACCGACGAGGGCGAGGAGACCACCACCAAGCTCCTCGCCGAGCGCCTGAACGTGGCCGCGCCGTCGGTCACCAACATGCTCCAGCGCCTGGCCGGGTTTAAGCCGCCGCTGGTCGAATACCGCAAGCACCAGGGCGTCTCGCTCACCAGCGCCGGCCGCGAGGAAGCGCTGCGCACCATCCGCCGCCACCGCCTGATCGAGCTGTTTCTGGTGCGCTACCTGGGCTATGGCTGGGAGGAAGTGCA
>CALDSL010000152.1 GCA_937920255.1 uncultured Anaerolineaceae bacterium
AGCGGAGAGGGTCGCGCAGCATCCTCGTCCATGCAATAAGTCCCTTAAATAAATAGCGGAGAGGGCGGGATTCGAACCCGCGACGGCTTGCACCGTACTCGCTTTCCAAGCGAGCGCACTAGGCCAACTATGCGACCTCTCCAGTATGCCGAATGATTGCTCTCGGACGGTGGGTATTATACTCGCAACCTGGCATTGTACGCAAGGCTTTGACGAGCGGCCTAAAGAATGGTTGTTTCTCCGGCGAGAGCACAAAATAACCCTTAAGTGGTAGGTTCCTGCAAAGCGCCTCCCCTTGTACTGACTTTCAAAAAGAGGTAACATGAATAAGGTTTAACATTCGGGGAAAAGGTTTTTGCATGGATTTCATCCATTCACATTCAGGCTTCAATGGTAGGAGAAGGATGGAATCAGACCTCACAATTTTTTGTTCGTGTACCGGCCTGTGCCTGTTATAACGCTGCCTCGCGCGGCGCGGTTCCATCTGGCTGGTTCGAGTCTGCCTGTATCATGAAGGAGTGCCCACGGTGAAAAACATTCGACTTTTCAATCTCTTGGTAGCTTTAATCTTCCTCGTCGCTCTGGTTCCCGCGCACAGCGTATCAGCCGCGACCAGCCAGGCCGTGCCCGCCGCGCCGGCCCTGGTTTCGCCGGCCGCGGACAGCACGCTGCCCACATCTGTGGGCTGGCGGCCCACGCTGAAATGGAAAGCCGTCACCGGCGCCACCAGCTATGAAGTCCAGATTGGCACCAGCAAAACATTCTCCACCATTGTCCTTCCAACTCCTCCAGCTGTTGTTCTCAATGTGGGAAACGTGCTGGAATTCACGCCGGACAACGACCTGCCCGCCAACAGCCGCCTGTACTGGCACGTGCGCGCGGTCAACGCTGACGGCGCCGGGAAGTGGTCTTCCTACCGCTCCTTCTATACCCGGCCCAAGCCTGTCCCCGGCGGCTTCGTCAACGGACCGATGGCACTGGACGGCCTGACGGTGAACAGCCTGCGCCCCACCTTCGAGTGGGATGCCGCGGAGAATGTCACCAAATACACGCTGCACATTTCTCTTGTCGACACCTTCAAATCGATCAAAGTCAACAAAACCATCAGCGTCCCGACAGGCACCGACCCTGTACGCTACACCCTCACCTCTGACCTGGCGCAGAACACCGTCTATTACTGGCGCGTGCAGGCTGTGGGATCGAAGGGCAAGTCGGAGTTCAGCCCGGTGCAGCAGTTTACCACGCCGAACCAACCTCCAAAAGCCCCTGGCATGGTAAGCCCCAGAAATGTAACCGTCAAAGTTTATAATCCTGACCTCGTCTGGTACCCCGTTGTGCCGTTGGCTGGCCATACGATGGTGTATGATATCCAGCTCAGCACTTCTTCCAAGTTCACGACAATCCACCGCGAGTACAACGGCATTGGCGCGACCACCTTCACCATCCCCGAAGAACTGGAAGCCGGCAAGTATTACTGGCGCGTGCGCGCCCGCGACGACCGTGAGGTTGTGTCGAACTGGTCCGCTGCGACGTACTTCAAGACGCCCGCCACTGTCATCCTGCGCGTGATCGATGCGGCGCAGTACAGCATTGGCACTCAGGAAGGCGTGGAAGGTATCAACGTCGCCTGGGCGGGGCTGCCCGCGCCGCTGGTGACCGATGCCGATGGGTACGTCACCGTCCGCTTCGCGCCGACCGGATCGCGCAAGATCAGCCTGAGCGGCGAAGACTTCCTCAACTACAGCAAGAGCCAATCCTACTCGGCCGGCAAGCTGTACCAGATCACATACCAGATCAAGCGCCGCCCGATGCGTCTGGAACTGACCTGGGGGAAAGTGCCGTCTGACCTGGACACGCACCTGTGGCTGCCGGGTGAATTCATTCAGTACCATATCTACCCGGATCGCAAGGGCAGCACCAGCGCCATACCGTGGGCCAAGATTGACAAAGATGCATTCGGTACCGCCACAACCAAGACCGAGCGCCTGACCATTCAGAACCGCTTCCCGGGCACCTATACCTTCGCGGTGTTCAACTACAGCCGCAACGGTAGCTGGGAGGACTCGAATGCCCGCGTGAGCATCTACAAGTTGAGCGCCGACGGCAGAACCTGGCAGAAGATGGGCGAAACCATCACCGTCCTGAAACCCGGTGGCAACTACAACGGCAAGTGGTGGCACGTCTTCGATATTGACGGCGCCCGCGGCACCGTTGACGGCGATGTGGTCATCAACACCGTGCAGATCGAATCGCCTGGGCCGTATGACAAGTTTGGCGGCACCGCCGAACTGCCCAAGTAAACCCTGCTTTGGCAGCAACCAGGGGCGGCCTTCACGGGCCGCCCCTTTTCGTTCCACAACCGGCCAATCTATTGCATTTTTGGGGTAACCCCGTTATAATACGGGTCATTGCGGGCGGTTAGCTCAGTTGGTTAGAGCGTTGCGTTGACATCGCAAAGGTCGTAGGTTCGAGTCCTATACCGCCCACACAATCGCATATGCCGCTGTGACCGGGACGAGTACCCGGCAGCCACCCGCCAGGGAGAGGGGATCGGAGACTGAAAGTCCCCTTCGGAGCACTGCCAGAGAAAACCACCCGCGAGCGATCCCCGGAACCGGGTTTTCAGAAAAACCCTCAGTATGGGAAACGGTTTGGCCCCGTTACCGGCCCTGAATGAGATCACGACGACCATGTGCGGCGTGAATCTGGGTGGAACCGCGTGATCAACCTCTCGCCCCAGTACCGGGACGGGAGTTTTTGTTTTTAACCCGCGCCGCCCTTCTGCGCCATCCGGAGAGCGGGCGCTATTTGCAAGAGATTTTTGGAGGTAAAAATGGCTCAACGAAAACAGGAACGTTACGCCGAATCGCAGATCTACCGCATTCGACACTCCGCCGCGCACATCATGGCCCAGGCGGTCCTCGAAAAGTTCCCCGGCGCCAAGTTTGCCATTGGCCCGGCCATCGAGGAGGGCTTCTATTATGACTTCGACCTGCCCCGCCCGCTCACCCCGGAAGACCTGGAAGGGATTGAGAAACGCATGCGTGAGATCATCCAGGGCAATTACCCCTTCGTGCGCCGCTCGATCTCAGCCGATGAGGGCCGCAAACTGTTCGAAGACCAGCCCTACAAGCTCGAGTTGATCGAGGGGCTGGAAAAAGGCGGGCTGGATGAGGACGGCAACCCGGTAAACGAAAGCCCCGAGCTTTCCACCTACACGCATGACGCCTTCACCGACCTGTGCCGCGGGCCGCACGTCGAATCGACCGGCGAAATCAACCCGGACGCGGTCAAGTTGATGACGGTCGCCGGGGCGTATTGGCGCGGCGACGAGCGCCGCCCGATGCTCCAGCGCATCTACGGCACCGCGTGGAGCTCGTCCAACGAGTTGGAAGAGTATCTCAACCGGCTGGAAGAGGCGCGCAAGCGCGATCACCGCAAGCTGGGCAAAGAACTGGGTCTCTTCTACTTCTCGGATGACGTCGGGCCGGGCCTGCCGCTGTTCACCCCCAAGGGTGAGATGCTGCGCCACCTGATGGAAGACTATGTGCGCGATGTGCAGACCAAACACGGTTTCCAACACGTGTGGACCGGCCACCTGGTAAAGGAAGACCTTTACCGGCGCTCGGGGCATTACGACAACTACAAAGACTCAATGTTCCCGCCCATGGTGGATGAGAACGTGTCATTCCGCCTGAAGCCGATGAACTGCCCCAGCCACATGACGCTCTACAACGAGATGGGCCGGCACTCCTATCGCGAGATGCCGCTGCGCTTCGCCGAGTTCGCCACCCTCTACCGCTACGAGAAGACCGGCGAACTGAACGGCCTCACCCGCGTGCGCGCCCTCACTCAGGATGACTGCCATACCTTCTGCACCCCCGACCAGATCCAGCAGGAATTTGCGCTCGATCTGGAAGTGATCCGCGAAGTACTTGAGCGCTATCGCTTTACCGACTACCAGGTGCGCCTGTCGCTGCGCGGCACGGCGGGCAAGTACGTGCAGGATGATGAAAAATGGACCATGGCCGAAAACGCGCTGCGCGCGGCGATGGACGCTTCCGGCGTGGACTACTACGAGGCCGAAGGAGAAGCCGCGTTTTACGGCCCCAAAGCAGACTTCCTGGCGCGTGACGTGCTCGGCCGTGAGTGGCAGCTCTCCACCATCCAGGTCGATTTCATCCAGCCGGCGCGGCTGGGCTGCACCTACATCGGCGAGGACGGCGCGGAGCACACGCCCGTGGTGCTGCACCGCGCGGTGACCGGCACCACCGAGCGCTTCCTGGGCGTCATTATCGAGCATTTCGCCGGGGCGTTCCCGGTTTGGCTGGCGCCGGTGCAGGCGATGATCATCCCCATCGCCGACCG
>CALDSL010000153.1 GCA_937920255.1 uncultured Anaerolineaceae bacterium
GACGCCGTGCTGGCGTCGTGGCGGCGCGATTCCGCGGCAAGCTCGGTAATCTCGCGGATGTCCGAGAACACGTCGGTGGAGGGCGATACCATGCCCACCGCCAGGCTCATCAGCGGGGTTTGCTCCATCGCGCCGGTTTCATCCGGCGCAAGGATGAAGCCCTGCTGGCGATCCATAAAGTTGTAATGGGTGGCGATTTCGCTGTCAAAGCGCGTCTTCAACCGGCTGCGGATGGCCGATGCCGACGCTTCTTTGGTGATGACCACAAAGTTATCGCCGCCCGCGTGGCCGATAAAATCTTCCTGCGAGCCGAACTCGTCCACCACCTCGCCCAGCACCATGCCGGTAAAGCGCAGCACATCGTTGGCGGCGATGAACCCGTACACATCCTTGAACGGTTCGAAGTAGTTGACGCGCACATCCATGAAGGCCCAATCCTTCTGGCGGATCATGCGGCGCAACTGGTCTTCGATCAGCCGCCCGGCGGGCAGGCCGGACTGCGGGTCGGTCAGGCTTTCGCGCTCCGAGCGGGTGATGGCGTTCTGCACGCGCAGTTTGAGCTCGTCGATATCGAACGGCTTGGTGATGTAATCGTCCGCGCCCAGTTCCAGGCCCTGCAGCTTGTCGCTGCGCTCGTCCTTCTGGGTCAGGAAGATGACCGGGATGTGGCTGGTGCGCGTGTTGGTGCGCAGCGCGCGGCACACATCGTAGCCGTTGATGTCCGGGAGCATGATGTCCAGCACGATCAGGTGCGGCATCACGTGGCGGGTCTTTTCCAACGCTTCGCCGCCGCGCGGAGCCACGTCCACATCGTAGCCCAGGCCGGTGAAGTAGATCTTGAGCATGTTGGAAATATCGAAATCGTCCTCAACAATCAGCAGTCGTGCCTTACCCATACGCGCCTCTCTTTCTACTACCAGGTTTCCGCCACCATTTCACCCGGGCGCGGGTACAGCCGCGGGTGCTGGCTGCCCTGCAGTACACGGTGGTGGTCACTCTCTTCAAAGGCAACGTCGCGCTCGATGACGCGCCGTTCTTTGCTGGCGAATAAAATCACATCCGACTCGACCATGCGGGCCGGGTAGATAATCATGCCGGAGCCGATCCGGCAGTTATGCCCCACGCAGCCGCCCAGTACCGGGCGGTTGGATTCGCGCAGGCTGCCCGTGCCATCGCGCGCCTTGATCGGCGCCGAGAGCAGGTTGAAATCGGTGAAGGTGTTGCCTGCCCCGATAAACGAATTGCGCCCCACCACGCACATCTGCAGGCAGGTGTTTTGCGCCACCATGCTGTTATCCATGATGGTGGTCATAAACAGCGATGCGCGGAACGGCAGGAACGTGCCGTCGCCCACCACCGAGAGCATCAGGTTGCAGCCCTGCGACACGTTGACGTTATCGCCGATGGTGCAGTTCTCGATCACCGCCCCCGCCCCGATGGTCACATTACTGCCGATGCTGGTCGGCCCGTGGATGATGGCGGTGGGGTCGATGACACAGTTGTGCCCGATCTGCACCACCCCCGACGATTCGAGCACCTGCCGGCCCTCATAAAGCGACTTGCCAAAAATGCGCAGCTTGAACAGCGGATCGCGGTTGAGCCGGTCTTCAAAGCGCGCCCCACGCCCGAACAGGCCAAAGATCATATCGGCGATGAACACGTGCACCCATGAGTCTATCGCGATCAGGCTGCGCAGCGGCACCTGGTAGGTCAGGTCGCCGGCCTCGGATGCCATGTAGGAAGGTACGTGGTAGTAACCGATCTCGCGCGCCTGCAGGTCGATCACCAGCGGCTCGGCGTCGGGTTCGGGGCCGTTGGGGTAGTACCACAGGTCGGCCAGGTAGCAGTCGCCCTGCTGGGTGTACGAGAGCGAGAGCGGCAGCAGGTGTTCGCGGAAGGCGGCGTCTTTGAGCGTGAACGCCGCGCGCGAGGGGCGCTTGCGCTGGCGGGCTTCGCTCAAAAAAGCGCGCAGGTAAAAGTCATCAAAATACAGGTTGTCGCGGTACACCAGGCAGGATTCCTGCGTTTTGGGCAGGCGCGCTCCCTGGGGGAGCTCCAGTTCGCGGTTGGTGTAAGGCGCAAGCACATCTCGCTGGGCCAGCCAGAGCGGTTTGTTCTGGATGCGCAAATCCCGCGCCGGTTCGTTGAAGGGCGGGATCGAGCGTCTGGATTGCAAGATGATCTTGAGCATCGCGGTCTAATCCAGCGGGCGTTTATCGACATGAATGCAGCACGACGCATCCCCTGCGGCGATGCATTCCACTTCTTCGACCATGAAGAAGCGCCCGCTGCTGGTCCAGGAAAGATATTCCTGCAGCACGCCCACCACGAAATCGCACACCGGGCCGCGCGAGAGGCGCTGGTAACAATGCGGGCAGGTCTTCATGCGCCACACCCATCTGCCGCCGCCATCCTCCACCTCAATTTCCTGGTCATACATCTCCGACATGGCCAGCGCCAGCGCGCGCAGCCCCAGCTTCATGCGCGCCGGGGTGGGCATCAGGCGGTACTGCAGGTTGGTCAGCCCAAGGTGACGCCAGAAACCGGGCAGGAAGCGCTTGAACGCCGCCCGGCCGGAACGGCACAGCACCCCGCGACCGCCGCGCGCCCCATAGGATGTTTCCACCACTTCCTGGAACTGGCACACGTCTTTATACGAAAGCCGCGGCTCGCTGGCCAGGTTGGGGTTGAACAACCCGCGCAGATTGTCTGCCCCCACGACCTCTTGCATCCCTTCGAGCATAATTTGCGCGATCTGGTTGGAACAGGTTGGATCCATGCTGTTACCTCATCACCGGAGTACCATCATCTAAGAAATCTTTTAATTTTTCGAGAAACAGCGGCGGCTCGTCCAGCATGATGAAATGCCCCGCTTTGGGGAAACGCTCAATCCGCGCGCCGGGGATGCCGGCCTTCAATGGCTGCCACTGCCGCGGGTGCACGATATTATCACAATCGCCAAACATGCCCATGGT
>CALDSL010000154.1 GCA_937920255.1 uncultured Anaerolineaceae bacterium
GCGCTACCAGCCGCTGTTCACCTTTGTGCCGCCCAGCAAACCCGCCTACCGCGTGGAACTGGCCGATTTCGTTACCACCGATGATGGCACCGGTCTGGTGCACATCGCTCCGGCCTACGGCGCGGATGACATGCAATTGGGGCTGGACAACGACCTGCCAATCATCATGACCGTCGCGCCGGATGGCACTTTCATCTCGGACGTGCGCCCGTGGGCGGGGAAATTCGTCAAAGACGCCGATCCCTACATCATCGAGGATCTCGACGCGCGCGGGTTGTTGTTCCGTGCTCAGACGTATACCCACAGCTACCCGTTCTGCTGGCGCTGCTCGACCCCGCTGCTGTATTATGCCCGCCCGACGTGGTACATCCGCACCAGCCAGTTCAAAGACCGCATGGTGGAACTGAACGAACGCATCAACTGGTACCCGGGCCATATCAAAAACGGGCGCTTTGGCAACTGGTTGGAGAATAACGTCGACTGGGCGTTGGGACGCGAGCGCTTCTGGGGAACGCCGCTGCCGGTGTGGGAATGCGAAGAATGCCACACGCAGGAATGCATCGGCTCGGTGGCCGAGCTTTCGCAGCGCGCCGGGCGCGACCTTTCTGAACTGGATCTGCACCGTCCGCACGTCGACCAGGTGATGCTGCCCTGTACCGAATGCGGCGGGAAGATGCGCCGCGTGCCAGAGCTGATCGACGTCTGGTTTGATTCAGGCTCGATGCCGGTGTCGCAGTGGCATTATCCATTCGAGCACCAGGACGAATTTCAGCGCAACTTCCCCGCCGATTACATCTGCGAGGCAGTCGACCAGACGCGCGGCTGGTTTTATTCGCTGCACGCCATCAGCTCGCTGTTGTTCGACAGCCAAAGCTTCAAGAACGTGATCTGCCTGGGTCTTATCCTCGACAGCCAGGGACAGAAGATGTCCAAAACGCGCGGCAACATCGTCGACCCGTGGTCGGTAATCAACACCAATGGGGCGGATGCCATGCGCTGGTACCTGTACACCGCGAGCCCGCCGGGGCAGGAGCGGCGCTTCTCCAGCGACCTGGTGAACGAGGTGGTGCGCAACTTCACCCTCACCTTGTGGAATACCTACTCGTTCTTCGTCACCTACGCCAACCTGGATCAGTGGAAACCCGGCGCGGCCGGCGAAGTGGCCTACAGCGCGCTCGACCGCTGGCTGCTCTCGGCGCTGCACACGCTGGTGCGCGATGTTACCGAGGCGATGGAGACCTATGATGTTCTCAGCGCCACGCGGCCGATCCAGGCGTTTGTTGACCAACTTTCCACCTGGTATCTGCGCCGCTCGCGCCGCCGCTTCTGGAAGAGCGAATCGGATATGGATAAACAGGCAGCCTATGCCACGCTGTACGAGGCGCTGGTGACGGTCTCCAAGCTGCTGGCGCCCACCATGCCCTTCCTGGCCGACGAAATGTACCAGAACCTGGTGCGCTCGGTGGACGAAAGCGCGCCCATCTCGGTGCACCTGGCCGAATGGCCGAAGGCAGACACGGCGCGCATCGATGAACAACTCAATCGCGAGATGGCGCTGGTGATGAAGCTGGCCTCGCTGGGGCACGCTGCGCGCAACAAGGCCAACCGCAAGGTGCGCCAGCCGCTGGCTGAAGTGGCTTTCGCGGTGGGCAGCGCTGAAGAAGCGCACGTGATCGAACGCTACGCCGATTTGCTGTCTGATGAGCTGAATGTGAAACAGGTGCGCTCGCTCAATACCGCCAGCGAAGCCGTATCGTACAGCCTCAACCCGCTGCCCAAGCAGTTGGGCCAGAAGTACGGCAGCCGCTTCCCGGCTGTGCGCCAGGCCGTGCTGGGCGCCGACGCCGAAGCCGCGGCGCGAGTGCTGCTGGACAACCGGCCGCTTGAACTGCGCGTGGGTGATGAGGTTCTCAGCATCCAACCGGAAGAGGTGGAAGTGCGCGCTCAGGCGCGCAGCGGTTTTGCCGTTGCCTCCGAAGGCGCGTACCTGGCCGCGCTGGTCACCGAGCTGACGCCGGAACTTGTGCGCGAAGGCCTGGCGCGGGAGTTTGTTCGCCGCGTACAGGACTTGCGCAAGCAGGCCGACCTCGATATCAGCGACCGCATCCGCGTAGTATACAGCGCCACGCCAGGTCTGGAAGAAGCGGTCCAGGCGTTCAAGGACTATATCACCACCGAGACGCTGACGCTGGAACTCACCCCCGCCGAGGCTGCCGGCGACCTGCCCAGCCTGCACGACTCGTTTGACGGCGAAACCGTAACGGTGGCGCTGGAAAAGGTATTCCGCTAAACCGGCGTAATTTTTGGTCTGTTCTGGTCCCCGGGTGTTTCGCCCGGGGGCCGTTTTCTTTGTATCATGTACAAACATTGTACGAGCTTTACAATTACCCTATATTTGATAGAATAGATATAGAAATTAGGCGGAATGGAGCGGTTGGATGGTCAACGAGATGTCAGGTGAAACCCTGAAACCAGAGGGAGGCGGGCAAAAGCGGTCGCTGCGTGTCACGATCGTGCTTCTCTGGGCGTTGATCGCGCTGCTGTTATGGTGGTCGCTGCGCCAGGCGCCGCTGGGAGAGATTGTACAAACTTTGCGTGCCTTGCGCCCGTGGCAATTTGCCGTGGTTATTGGAATGAACCTGTTGATTTATGCCACGATAGCCCTGCGCTGGCGCTTGGTTTTGCGCGGGTTGTCGCAGGCTGAGCAACCGCGTTCCGTACGTTTCGCAGATCTTTTTGCTTACCGTCTCTCGAGTTTCGGGGTGAACTACTTCACGCCTGGCCCGTTTGGCGGCGAGCCGCTGCAGTTCTTTCTGCTGACCAGGCGCAGTAAACTGGAGAATGCCTCAGCCTTATCGGGAATATTTCTCGACCGGCTGCTGGAAGCACTGGTGACAATCACCTTTGTGGTGACTGGGTTGGTGCTGTTGATGCTGCGCGGCATGGCAGGTGCGGGGCTGAACGCCTGGGCTGCGCCAGCCGCGGGTCTGGTTCTGGCGCTGCCCCTGGCGCATATGCTGGCGTTGTGGCGCGGAAAGCTGCTGCTCAGTTCGTTTCTGGCGCGGATCAACGGCGGCGAGCGTTGGCAAAAAATCCGTGCCACGGTGTTTCGCGCTGAGGAGCAGATCGCGACGCTGTTTGCCACGCGCCCAGGCGTTCTGCTGGCCGGCACTGCTCTTTCCGTGCTGACCTGGTTGTTGATGCTGGCGGAATTTATCCTGATGCTGCGGTTTTTGAACATCCCGCTGGGGATGGTGGAGAGTTTGATCGCATTGACTGTGGCGCAACTGGCTTTCGCCGTGCCGGTTCCAGGTGGGCTGGGCACGCTCGAAGCCGGCCAGGTTTTTGCTATGCAGATGTTCGCAGTGGATCCGGTGCTGGGTCTGTCGCTCAGCTTGTTGATGCGCGCCCGCGATGTGCTGTTCGGCATCGCCGGGCTATTCCTGGCCGGTTGGTTGGTGAAAGGGTAAACCCGGCTGCGGCTTGTGATGCCGTGCCCGTTCTTATCCGTTGTAGAGAAGGAAGGTGTGCTGTGGAAGCTGCTCAAAGTCAATCGCGTGCTTTAAAAGTTGGGATCGTCTTGCTTACGCTGGCAACGGCTGGCATCCATCTATTCCTGGCGCTGCGCGCGGCTCCGGATATGATGACCGTCATCCCCTTTACACTCAATTTTGTGGGGTATGTCGTTCTGCTGGCGGCGTTGTACCTGCCGCTACCATTCGCGCGCAACCATCGCAAGCTGGTGCGTTACGCCTTCATCGCTTACACCATTGTGACGATCTTGTTGTGGGTGGCGCTCGGCATGGCCAACCCAGTGCCGTATATCGGGTATATTGATAAAGCAATCGAAGTTTTGCTGGTGATCTTGTTATTCCTCGAGCGTCCGTAGAGCGCCGGAGATAACAGAAGTCGAAGGAGTCGAAAATGGAAAACGAAGATTTGAAAATCCAGCGCACCGTATGTGCCAGGATTCCAACCGGCGCGGGTGAGTTTGACCTGTGCCTCTACACCAACAACCAGGATGAAAAAGAGCACCTGGCGCTGGTGAAAGGCGATGTTGAAGGCAAAAGCGCGGTGCTGGTGCGTATTCATTCCGAGTGTTTTACCGGTGATGTGCTCGGTTCGCGTCGCTGCGACTGCGGCGAGCAGTTGAACAACGCCCTGCAGATGATCGCGCTGGAAGATTCGGGCGTGATCGTCTACCTGCGCCAGGAAGGACGCGGCATCGGTTTGCTGGAAAAACTGCGCGCCTACAACCTGCAAGACCAGGGCCTGGACACGGTGGACGCCAACCTGGCGCTTGGCCATGCCATTGACGACCGCGACTACCGCATGGCGGTCGCGATCCTCAACGATCTGGGCGTGCAGTCTGTGCGGTTGATGACCAACAACCCGGCCAAGATCACCGATCTGGAGCAGCGCGGCCTGAAAGTTGACGAGCGCATCCCGCTGGTGCCGACCGTCTACGCGGATAACTACAGCTATCTGCTGGCCAAGGCGCAGCGCATGAACCACCTGATAAATCTCGACACGCTGCTGTCCAGCTAGCATGGATCATCCCGCGCTGGACGCATGGCTGGACGATGGCTGGCAGCCCCGGCCCGGGCAGCCGCTGGTGACCCTTTCGTACGCGCAGAGCCTGGACGGCTGCCTGACGGTGCGCAGCGGCCAGCCTACGGCCCTCAGCGGCCCGGAAAGCCGCTTGATGACCCACAGGCTGCGCGCGCGGCACGACGCCATCCTGGTGGGCATTGGCACGGTGCTGGCCGACAACCCGCGCCTGAACGTCCGCCTGGCGCCCGGCCGTGATCCGCGCCCGGTGGTGCTGGACACCTACCTGCGCATCCCGGATGGCTGCGCGCTGCTGGACCGGACGGAGAACCTGCCGGTCATCGCCGTGGGGCCGCAAGCCGACCCCCGGCGCAGCGCTGAACTGGAAGCGCGTGGAGCCACGGTATTGCGGCTGCCGGAACGCGATGGGCGTGTGAGCCTGCCGGACGTGCTCGAGCGGCTGTGCGCGCTGGGAATCGACAGCGTGATGGTGGAAGGCGGCGCGCGGGTGATCACCGCGTTCCTGGCCGCGCGGCTGGTCGACCGGGCAGTGATCACCGTCTCACCGGTGTTCTTGGGCGGGCTGCATGCCTCGGTGGCGTCGCTGGCAGCCGCCGCCGCGACGTGTGGCCATGGCCACCACTGCGTGCCGGTGCTGGCCGACGCGCAGACGATGCAATTGGGGAGGGATCTGGTGCTATGGGGGCAGGTGTTGGAGCAGGGCGTGTGAAACGGCGCAGCCTGATGTTTCTGGCCGCCGAACAGGCGGCGGTGTGCGAAGAGAATTTCTCCGGCCCCCGTGCCGGCGAAGTGCTGGTGCGCACGCGCTGGAGCGCCGTCAGCCCCGGCACGGAAATGCTGGCCTACACCGGGCGCGTGCCGCAGGATATGGCGCTGGATGAAACCATTGCTTCGCTGCAGGGGCGGTTTGCCTTTCCATTCAAGTATGGGTATGCCTGCGTGGGGCAGGTGGCGGAGGTTGGGCCGGGGGTCGACCCGGCCTGGGTGGGGCGCATGGTCTTTGCCTTCCACCCGCATGAGAGCGCCTTTACCACCACCCCGGAGGATTTGATCCCGATTCCGGAGGACATCCCGCCCGAAACGGCCATCTTTCTGGCCAATATGGAAACCGCGGTGAATTTCGTGCTCGACGGCCGCCCGCTCATCGCCGAGAGCGCGGGCGTGTTCGGGCTGGGCATCGTTGGGCTGCTGACCACGGCGCTGCTGGCGCGTTTTCCGCTGGCCGCGCTGGTGACGTTTGACCGCTACCCGCGCCGCCGGGCGGCCGCGCTGGAACTGGGCGCGACGGCCACCTTTGACCCGGCCGCCCCAGATGCTCTGGAGGCAGCCATTGCCCTGGTGCAGCAGAAGAGCGGCGCGGCCGGCGCCGACCTGGTGTACGAGGTCTCCGGCAGCCCGCAGGCGTTGAATCAGGCCCTCGCGCTGGCGGGTTTCGCCGGCCGGGTGGTGATTGGATCCTGGTACGGGAATAAAGGCGTGGAGTTGGACCTAGGCGGGCGTTTCCACCGCAGCCGCATCCGGCTCATCAGCAGCCAGGTGAGCACGCTCACCCCCGAGTTGGGCGGGCGCTGGAGCAAAGCCCGCCGGCTGGAAGCCGCCTGGGACGCGCTGCGGAAAATCGACCCGCGGCGCTGGATCACCCACCGCTATGATTTCATGGACGCGCCACAGGTATATCAACAGTTGTTGAACGCGCCGGAGGAGGCGATCCAGGTGGTGTTTGAATACTAAGACGCCGCGATGCGATTTTCCAGCATAAAGTCGCGCACGTATCCCACCACCGCGCCGGTGATTTTACCGGGGTCGCGCAACTCCACCAGGCTGGCGGGCGTCAGTGGGACGCCAAACTGTACCTTAACATGCACTGGCCACATGCCAGGCGTGAACGTGCGCACCACGATCTGCAGCGAGGCGGCCAATTTCTCGCGGTCTTTTTGCTTGCGGCGCAGGCGCGTGAGCGGGTGGCGCAGGGATGGGGCGGCAATCACTCCGCTGACGATGGCCGGCACAATGCAGGCGTCCGGCACCAGGCGCGCAAAGAACCCCACGCTGTCGGACCAGCGCTCGAGCGAGCGCAGCGCGCCGGGCATGCAGGCCGGGTCCGGCTCGATCTCGCCGGCGGGAAAGGTGAGCACCGCCCCGCCGCCGCGCAGGTGCGCCGCAATGGAGCGCAGCACGCTGATGCGCCCATCACCCTCAGGCGGCACGAAGATCAACTGCTTGCGGGTGGCGGGTAGCGCGCGCAGAAACGGGCGGTCGGTGGCCACCACGCGCAGGTCTTTGCGCGGCAGGCTGGCGAACAGCGCCACCGTGTCGGTCATGCCGGGGTGGTTGGCCAGCACCAGCAGCGGGCCTTCCGGCGGCAGGCATTCCTGCCCGGTGACGCTGAACGAATCGACAAACTGCCCAAGGATGCGCCGCGAGCCGGCCTGCAGACCAAGCAGTTCTACGCCGTCGTCATAATCCTTCACCTGCAGGGCGAAACGCCGGCCGGCAAAGTACAGCAGGCGGTGCAGCAGCCGCCGTCCGCGGCGAAGATTACCCATGCCGAGCGATTCCAGAAGATCGTCGACATTGATGAGGGCCAATTCGTGAACGGCGGTAGAATCCATATGGATATTATAGAAGAGATGGTAACTATTCAGCTATAGGTGGATTGTGGTGTTTTACACCACAATCCCCTCTATCTTGAGCAGTACAAGAGTTGAACAGATGGGAGGAGATGAAAATGTATCGAGTGGCAGTTCGCAGGCAGTTTGTCGCGCAGCATTACCTGATTGGGGGCGATTGGGGCGCGGAAAACCGGCCGCACTCGCATGTTTATATGATCGAGCTGGAACTGGTGGGCTCGGTACTGGACCGGCATAACTATCTGGTAGACATCGTAGAGATCGAATGCCAATTGGACGCAGCGGTGGCAGCCTACCGCGACCGGCTGTTGAATAACCTGCCCGAGTTCGAGAATACCAATCCCTCAGTCGAGTTGTTTTCGCGGCTGTTGGCCGAGCGGCTGAGCGCTGCGATCAAAGCCGAAAACATCCGCCGGCTGGCGGTGCGGCTGTGGGAGAACGACATCGCCTGGGCATCCTACGAGCTGGAGCGCTAGGTGCGTCTCGCGCTGGTGATCTACGGCAGCCTGGATACCCTCTCCGGCGGTTATCTGTACGACCGGCGGCTGGTCGAGCATCTGCGCCGCGCCGGCGACACGGTGGAGGTCGTCAGCCTGCCGTGGCGCAACTACCCGGCGCATCTGCTGGACAACTTCGACCCCGGCCTCGGGCGGCGCTTGTCCGCGCTGCGCGTGGACTTGATCCTGCAAGATGAGCTGAATCACCCCTCGCTGCTTGCGGCGAACCGGGCGCTGCGCCGGGCGGGGCAGCCGAAGATCGTGTCCATCGTGCATCACCTGCGCAGCAGCGAACTGCACACGCGTCCACTGCTGGCGCTGTACCGCGCGGTCGAGCGCGCCTACCTGCGCGGAGTTGACCGGTTCGTCTTCAACAGCCGCACCACCCGCGCGGCGGTGGAAGCGCTGGCCGGGCGCGCCGCGCCGGGCGTGGTGGCCACCCCCGCCGGCGACCAGCCCGGTAGCGCGCTCGCGCTGGATGCAGTGCGCCGCCGGGCGCGTCAGGGTGGACCGCTGCGGCTGGTGTTTGTGGGCAACCTCATGTCACGGAAAGGGCTGCACACGCTGCTGAGCGCCCTGCAGACGGTTGACGCCGGGCCGTGGCGGCTGGATATCGCCGGGACGGCGGTGGACGCCGGGTACGCCCGCCGCATGCGCGCCGTGGCGCGCGGCCTGGGCGAGCGGGTGCAGTTTCTCGGGCGCGTGACCGACGGCGACCTGCACGCCCTGCTGGCGCGCAGCGATGCGCTGGTGGTGCCCTCGACCTACGAAGGCTTCGGCATCGTCTACCTGGAAGGGATGGCGCGCGGGCTGCCGGCTGTTGGCACGCAGGCCGGCGCGGCGGGCGAGATTATCCGGGATGGAGAGAGCGGGTTTCTGGTGCCGGCCGGCAACGCGCGCGCGCTGGCCGATGTGCTCAACCGCCTGGCCGCCGACCGCACCCTGCTGGAGCGCATGAGCGCGGGCGCGCGCCGCCGCTACGACGATTTTCCCACCTGGGAGCAGACTGCCGCGCGCGCCCGGCAGTATTTGTGCGCTGTGTTGGAGGAACGCTGATGGAACCCTTTTCATTTCCGCGCTACCTGGCTGCCAAGCGCAGCGTGGACGACCGCGCGCTCAACCCGCGTGTGTGGGCGGCGCTGGCGGCGAGGCTTCGGTCGCGCGAGAGCAGCCAGCCGCTGCGGGTGCTGGAAATCGGCGCCGGCACGGGCACGATGATCGCGCGCATGGCCGAGAACGGGCTGCTGGACAATGCTCATGTGCACGCCCTTGATGCTGAGGAAGAGAACATCGCCGCCGCGCGGGCCGAGCTGGCGCAGTGGGGACGCGAACGGGGCTGCGCGGTGGATGAAACCGAGAGCGGGCTGCGGCTCAGCGCAGAGGGTTTCGCGCTGGAGATCACGCTCGAAGCCGGCGATCTGTTCGCCTTTCTGCCCCGGCACGAGGGCCAACCGGCGTGGGATCTGGTGGTGGCCAACGCCTTCCTCGACCTGGTGGATATTCCCGCCCTGCTACCCCGGCTGCGCCGGCTGGCGCGCCCGGGCGGGCTGTTCTATTTTTCGATCAATTTTGACGGCGTGACCGCGCTCGAGCCGCAGATTGACGCGCATTTGGATGATGAGATCATGCGCCTGTATCACCGCAGCATGGACGAGCGCGTGACCGGCGGCCGGCTTTCCGGCGACAGCCGCGCCGGGCGGCATCTGTTCCAGCACATGCGTGAGGCAAGTTACGGCATCCTCGCGGCGGGCAGCTCGGACTGGCTGGTGTGGGCGCGCGGCGGCGTCTACCCGGCCGATGAAGCCTATTTCCTGCACTGCATCCTGCATTTCTTCGAAGACACCCTGCGCGGCTGCCCGGAAATCTCCGCCGCCGACCTCGACGCCTGGCTGGAAGCGCGCCGCGGGCAGATCCGGCGCGGCGAGCTGGTGTACATGGCCCACCAGTTGGATTTCCTGGCCCAGGCGGGCGGGGAGTGAACCTGCCCCCACGCGAACACGGCACGTACGCGCTGCTGCTGGCGCTGGACGCGCCCGCGTCGATCCGCGCCGGGTGGTTGGGCGTTTTTACGTTTCCGCCAGGGAGCTATGTCTACTGCGGCAGCGCGTTTGGGCCGGGCGGGCTGCGCGCGCGGTTGGAGCGCCATGCCCGCGCCAGCGGTGCGCTGCACTGGCACATCGATTACCTGCGCCGCGCCGCGCGCCTGGTGGATTGGTTCTGGACCGCGAATGCACGCGCCGAATGCCGCTGGGCGCGGGCGCTGATCGATGCCGGCGGCCAGGTGATTGTCCCCCACTTCGGCTCCAGCGACTGCCGCAACCGCTGCCCCTCGCACCTGCTGTATTCTCCCGAGCCGGTAGTGTTGTCGGCAATATTGGAAAAGGCTTAATCACGAATAAGAACCGAATTACGCACGAATGGCACGAATAAATCATAATAAGGTTTATTCGTGCCATTCGTGCGTAATTCGGTTCTTATTCGTGTTAAAGTATTAACGCTCTATTCGTGCTATTGGTGTTTCATTCGGCTCTTATTCGTGATTAAGCTTTTCCCCCCACCGCTGGGAATCTCCTATTCTGGGGTAAAATTGAGGCACTTCTGGTGTGGAGGAATCTTTTTG
>CALDSL010000155.1 GCA_937920255.1 uncultured Anaerolineaceae bacterium
TACGGCACTGGTCTGAAGTGGCGGGCATCTACTTTATTGTGATTGGTCTGGTGGTACTGGCGGATCTTTCACTGCAAACAGGATGGTTGACTTTGATCATTCTCCCTGCCATCGGATTAAGCTTTCTAGCCGGGGGTGTGTACCAGCGACGCGTTGGTTTGCTCATCGCGGGAAGCTTAACGCTGGGTCTTGGGGCCGGTATCTACATGCTGTTTTCTCAATCACTGGCGCTGGACATGCTCGCCCGGTTCGGGGCGCTGCTGCTGGCGTTCGGCATGGGATGGTATCTCATACCGTTGTTCACGTATTGGCTGCTCCGGCGCGTGGCTTGGTGGGCATTGATCCCCGGCGGGGTGATCGTGGGAGCCGGGCTGGCGATGGTTTCCGAGCCGCTGCGGTTGACCAGTTTTGCGCTGTTCATCGGCGCGTGCCTGGGGCTGGCGCTGCTAGCGTGGGGCGTGCATGCGCGCCTGCTAGGCCTCATCATCCCCGGCTGCCTGCTGGTGAGCATGGGACCAGGTGTCTACGCCGCCTGGACCGGTGTGAATGAACCCAGCGCGCTTTCGCGGACGGGGATCATGCTGGTGGCGTTTGCGCTGGGTTGGGGGCTGATCACCGTATTTTCGCGCGTGATCAAAAGCGCGTTTGTCTGGTGGCCGCTGATCCCGGGTGGAATTCTCGCCATGGTGGGTTGGGGGTTGTATATTGGCGGAAACCCCGAGAACGCGTTGAGCTTCATTGGCAACACCGGCTCCATCGGGTTGATCATATTTGGCGTGTATCTTCTGCTGCTGCGCCGGGGAATTCAACGCTGAATTCTGATTAGAACTTATTAAGGAACCTGATATAGCGCTGTCTGGCGCTAGAAAATCCTACCAAAACATGGTAGGATTTATTTCATATAAATTTGACAATAATAGTAGTAATAGCGCGAGAAGACGCCGGAGAAGGAGGTTCGCGATGAGTGTCCGTAAGTTAAAGTCTGAACCTGTGAAATCATCAGAGATAACACCCGAACATGTGTATCTCAACCGCAGGCAGTTCCTCAAGGCAATGGGCATCACCAGCAGCGCGGCTTTACTGGCAGCCTGCGGGGTGGACGGTGGTCCATCCAGCACCGAACTTCCAACTGAGGTTGCCGCGGAAGCGCCGGTGGAACCGGCCGTTATACCAGTGGATGAATTGGGCGAGGCGGCCAACACCTTTGAGGAGATCACCAATTACAACAATTACTACGAGTTCACGGTGGTCAAGCAGCAGGTCGCCGATCTTGCGAAAGACTTCCCGATCGAGCCATGGACGATTGAAGTGGGCGGGTTGGTCGGCAAGCCACGCACGTTTGGCATGGACGAAATTCTCAGGATGTTCCCGCTAGAGGATCGCGTTTACCGCCTGCGTTGCGTGGAGGCCTGGTCGATGGTCATCCCCTGGTTGGGTTTTCCGCTCTCCGCGCTTCTCAAGGAAGTCGAACCGTTGGCAGACGCGCGGTTCGTCGGTTTTCAAACCAAAAACGATCCGGATAACATGCCGGGCATGTTCTCCATGTACCCCTGGCCGTATTATGAGGGCCTACGCATGGACGAAGCCATGCATGATCTGAGCATCTTATCCGTCGGCTTGTATGGAAAAATGTTGCTGCCGCAAAACGGCGCGCCGATCCGCCTGGTTGTGCCGTGGAAGTACGGGTTTAAGAGCATCAAGTCTATCGTCAAGATTGACCTGCTGGCTGACGAACCCAAGACATTCTGGTCAGCCATCGCGCCGGACGAATACGGATTTTACGCCAACGTCAATCCCGAGGTCGATCACCCGCGCTGGTCGCAGGCCACCGAGCGCCGGATTGGCGAAACTGCGCGGCGCAAGACGCTGATGTTTAACGGCTACGCCGAAGAAGTGGTCGGTCTGTACAAAGACCTGGACTTAACGATCTACTATTAGTCGAATGAAGCGTTGGAACATCTCCTGGTTAAACGTCGTAACCCACATCGGCGCGCTGATACCGCTGCTGGTGTTGATCTGGGACTACGCCAACGATAACCTTACCGTTAATTGGATCCAGGCAGTGGAACAGCGCACCGGGTTCATCGCGTTGAACCTGCTGGTGCTTTCATTGGCAAGCACGCCGGTGCAAACCCTCACCGGTTACCGGCCGGTACACTACATCCGCCGCCCGCTGGGCGTGTGGGCGTTTGTGTACGCTGCGCTGCATTTCATCGTATTTTCCGTCATCGATTATGGCTGGGACTGGTCGCTGTTGCGCGAGGCAATTTTTGAAAAACCGTATGCGCTGGTCGGATTTGCCGCGCTGGTCATTCTCACTCCGCTTGCTCTGACTTCGTGGAAGTGGTGGAAGAAAAAGCTGGGAAAGCGCTGGAAGCGTCTGCACCAGATGGTGTACCTGGCAGGCATTCTGGTTATCGTTCATTATGCCTGGGTGGTGAAAGGCACCATCATCACCCTGCAGGGTAATGTGCTGCTGCCGGTGCTGTACGGCGCAATCGTGGCGCTGCTGTTGATCATGCGCCTGCCGCCGGTAAAGCGCAATATCACCCGCTGGCGCACGTCACTACAGGGGCGCATCCATGCCCGGCGTAGAATGGCCAGTTAAAGTTTTGCATATCGGTTTATAATTCTGCAGGATGAAGTCCGGCCCCGCGTCAGCGGGGTCGTCTTAAGCTGCGGAGGCCCTCATTGAAACCCGACATGCGAACTTTTCGCCTGGGTGTCGTCAACGGCGTACTGTATATCCTCAGCGAAACGCTGCTGGATCCCACGCTGGTACTGATCGCGTATCTGAGTATGATCACCGATTCTCCCATTTTGCTGGGCATGTTGTTGCCGCTGCGTGATGGGGCGTGGGCGCTACCGCAGTTGTGGGTGTCATGCTTTCTTCCCAGCATCCCGCGCAAGATCGACATGTACCGGAAGTTGTCGGTCGTGCGCATTCTCAGTTGGGGATCGATCGCAGTGGTGATTAACTTCGTCCGCCAGCCAGATTTGATCCTGATCCTGTTCTTTCTTGCCTACGCACTCGCTGCGCTGACCTCCGGCCTGAGCGGTCTACCGTTCCTCGAAATCGTAGGAAAAACGATCCCGGCGGAACGGCGCGGCGAATTTTTTGCCTGGCGGTTTGGTCTGGGTGGCCTGATGGGCATTGGCGCGAGCGTTCTGGTGCGCTATTTGATCGATCCCCACGGGCCGCTGCCAACCCCGCAAAATTATGGTGTGCTCGCGGCGCTGTATTTTGTCGCCGCTTCGGCATCGCTGCTGTTTTTCAACCAGGTCAATGAGCCGCCGGACGAGACGGTGGGCACGCGGACGGCCTTTTTTGCGCAGTTGCGACGCGCGGTTGCTTACCTGAAACAAGACATCAGCTATCGCCGGTTTATTACCATGCAGTCGATGATGACCGTTGCCGGGTCGGCTACGCCGTTCTTCGCCGTTTTTGTGCAGCAGAGCCTGGGTGGTTCCAAGGCGATGGTGGGCGTTTACCTGGGAGTGATTACCGTCACCAACTTGCTCGGCAACATTCTGTTTGGACGAATGTCGCGCCGGTTGGGCAACCGGCAGGTGATGATCTGGGCTACCATGATTGGATTGTCCATGTCGTTGCTGGTGACCCTGCTGGCCGTGTTCGGGCGCGATTTGGGCGTAGCGGGGCGCGCGGCTGATCTTGCGCTGGTGCCGGTGTTTATTTTATCCGGGCTGCGCGGCACAGGCATTGGCGTTTCGGCCAATAGCCTGCTGCTGGACCTTACGCCGGTGGGTGAGCGCTCATTGTATCTGGGTTTTTACAACACATTTTTCGGCCTGGTGATGCTCGCCACGTTTACCAGTGGGCTGGTGCTCAGCCTGATCGGTTTTGCCGGTTTGGCCGCGCTCACCCTGGCGGCGCATCTGCTGGCGCTGCTCGCGGCGCAGCGCATCCATTCGCCTGTGTTCGTGGAACCAGCCGCCGAAGCTCGCTGATGCGACCCTCCTCCATTTAGGGAAATCCCTCGGGAGAAAAAGGAATCTTCCGAGTTGGTATTTTGATTCATGACCGTTATAGTTGTAACGATGCTTTATCAAATTGAATGGTTGTAACAATAATGGTGAAAGAAAGGGAGTTCCAATGGCAGGGAAAGTAAAGAATCTTGAAGATTTGCTGGTTGACCAGTTGAAGGACTTGTACAGCGCTGAAGGCCAGATTATCAACGCGCTGCCGAAAATGGCCAAGGCCGCTACCAACGAAGAGTTGCGCATGGGCTTTGAGCAGCATCTCGAGCAGACGCGGCAGCAACAGAAGCGCATTGAGGACATGTTCCAGTACCTGGAAGGCTCGCCGCGCGGCAAGAAATGTGTGGGCATGGAAGGTTTGATTGCCGAAGGTGACGAAGTCATGAAAGAGGATATGGAACCTCAGGCACGCGACGCCGCCTTGATCGCCGCCGCGCAAAAAGTGGAGCATTATGAGATTTCGGGTTACGGCACCGCCGCTACCTACGCTGACATGCTTGGTAAGAAAGAAGTTGGCCAACTCCTGAAGCAGTCTCTCAACGAAGAAGAAATGACCGATCAGAAGCTGACCAAGATGGCCAAGATGAATGTCAATTGGAAGGCCAAATAGACGATTGTGTCTGGGTTAACCCTGGCACGACAGAGAAAAAAGCGCACGCTGGTACCCCGGCGTGCGCTTTTTTCATGGGTTACTCATACGAGCGCGGTATCCAAATCGGGACACTTGTAGGGAAATCCCTCAAATCAGTTCGGATGAGTCCCAATTGTGGTCTTGCTCGAAAAAACCTATAGTGAAGTAGATTGTTTGCCGAGGTGGCACAATACCCTCTTCACGCCGTGTCCGTGAGAGAAAAAGGAGAAAAACCGATGTATGAAGATGATTCCAATCTCTTGACCATTCTGCTCGCGTTTTTGATTGGCGGGCTGGTGGGCGCTGCGGTGATGGCAATCTTCGCGCCGCAGTCCGGGCAGGAAACGCGCGGTTACATCCGCTCGAAGGGTATGGATTTGAAGGATAAAGCGGTAGGAACCACCACGCAGACTGGTAAAGCTGTCAGCGAACTGGTTGGTGAAGCACGTGACCGCGCGACAAACCTTTTCCGTCGCGGGCAGGACCTGGGCGAATCGGTGAAGTCCAATATCGAGCAGGAAGCCAAGTCCAAGTCCGTCCAGTTCGGATAGGGAGGAAGTGATGAATCAGCCGAAGCCAAACATTAACGAAACCGGCAAGATTCAGCACAGCCGAAAATGGATTGGGGCGAAACTTCCGAGCTTCGACAAATATACCGGTAAAGTGATTAAAGGAGAATTGAATGACAAGAACAGTAGTAGCTCTTTACGATAGCTTTGAACACGCGAACATGGCTGTTCGCGAGTTGGTTGATAACGGTTTTTCACGCGATGACATCAGCCTGATGGCGGGTGATGAAAGCGGTGAGTACGGACAGTATCTTCGTTCGGACGAATACCGCAACCGCGATATGAGCGCCGGCGAAGGTTCTGCTACCGGCGCCGGGGTTGGCGCCGGAATTGGCGCGACACTTGGCGGTATTGGCGGCCTGCTGGTTGGATTGGGCGCGCTGGTAATCCCGGGTATTGGCCCGGTGGTTGCCGCTGGCCCCCTTTCGGCCGCCCTGGCAGGCCTCGCCGGTGCTGGCGCTGGCGCGCTTGCCGGTGGCATCACCGGTGGCCTGATTGGCGCGCTGGTGGATGTGGGCGTGCCCGAGGAAACTGCGCAGTACTACTCGGAAGGCGTCCGCCGCGGCGGCACCCTGCTGACTGTGCGGACCGAAGATGACATGTCCGGCCGCGCGGTGACGATTATGAACCGCCACCAGCCGGTGGATATCAACTCCCGTGCCGCGATGTGGCGCGATGAAGGTTGGACCGGTTTCCATTCCGATACCGACGTGACCCGTGACCAGGAATCGAGTGGCTCGATGCGCAGTGTGGTGGATCATGACAAGCACCACGATTACGATACCAGCCGCGATTACGATCGCGAAAACATCCCCACCACGGGCGAGGGTGACTCCACCCTCGGCACGGGCGGGGTGATGGGTTCCTCGTACAGCGGCACCACCGGCCAGGACTTTGGCACGGGCTCTTCCTACGGCACTGGGCGTGAAACCGGCCGTGATTATGACCAGGGCAGTGGCGCCACCTCGCAGCACCGCGACTCGGTTGCCCGTGGTGAGAATACCTACACCGGCGATATTTTCGGCGGTGGCCAGCAACACACCGGCGACACTTACTCCGGTGACCGCTCGCACTCCGACACCGGCCAGGGCATGCCCGGCACGATGGGCTCAGATATCAACCGTGGCCAGTACCGTGATTTTGGCTACTACGACACTGCCTTCCACAATCACTTCAATACCATGTATGGCACCTCCTACCAGTACAACCAGTACCAGCCGGCGTATCGTTACGGCTATGACCTGGCCACCGACCCGCGCTATACAGATCGTGACTGGATGGACGTAGAACCCGAAGCTCGCCGCTACTGGGACGAGCGCGAACCTGGCGCGTGGGAACGGTTCAAGGATGCTGTGCAGCACGCCTGGAACGAAGTTCGCAACGCCGTTGACTAAGTAACAATTATCTTTCGAGCGCGAGGAACAATCCTCGCGCTCGAAATGCAATCTGGAGGAAAAGATAGAAACGCATGGAAGATAAAGTAACCAAATCCATTATCGTGAAAGCGGATGTCAACAAGGTCTACAATGCCTGGTCGAACTTTGAGAATTTTCCACTATTCATGAAGAACATCAAATCGGTGGAAAAGATGGGCATGAACACCAGCCGGTGGGAAATGAAAGGCCCGCTGGGTGTAGAAATCGAATGGGAAGCGGAAACCACCATCAATGATCCAGGAAAACGCATTGCCTGGAGCACCAAGGACCGCGACGAGGGCAACCTCACCACCAGTGGTCAGGTGGTATTCACCGAACTACCCAACATGGAAACTCAGATCACGGCCGAGGTGCATTATGTCACCCGTGCGGGTCTGCCGGGCGAGATTGCGGCGCGCCTGTTCGCCGACCCGGAGAAACAGTTGGAAGAAGATCTGACGAATTTTAAGCAGTACATCGAAGGCAATATTCACCGCACCGCTTAAGGAGCGAGAAACCCTTTTCCAAGGCGCCGCGTCTGTTTCAGGCGCGGCGCCGAGACGTTTTCCGTTCAAATTATGTACCAGGTTGATGGCCTTGTTGGCCGCGTAATCGCCACAACAAAATGCCGGTAAACAGCATGATCGCCGCGGCCACCGAAAATGATGTCACATACCCCAGAAATTGCACAATATAGCCCGCGGCCAGATTGCCGGTGATCCCGGCCAGTCCCATGACCGCGTTATAGGTACCAATAGAGCGCGCCTCTTTGCCACGCTGGCTCAGATCGGCAACGATGGTTGGCCCGGAGACCGATATCGCCGCCCAGCTAATGCCGTTCAGTATCTGCACCACTACGATCGCGTACAGGCCGGCCTGGCCGAGTTGGAAGAATGCCAGCGCGGCACAGATGGCGAACAGAACCGCGCGCAGCCCGGCCGCCTGTGATTGAAGACCCAGCCCGCGCCTGTGAACCATCCAGTTTCCCATGGGCACAAAGAAGAACGTATCCACCACCGATTTGACCAGGTTGATCAAAAACACCTGGCCGTTGCTGGCTTTCAAAGACTGACTGAGGAACAGGGGGAAGGGCATGAAGGCGATGTTAATCCCAAAAAACAGGACAAACGTGTAGAGGTAATATTTTCCCAGCGTGGCGCCAAATGTGCTACACAGGTTCTGAATTTGCGCCGCTCCGGCGAGATTGCTCAGGTTGGGGAGGAAGTAGCGCGCGCGCTCGACCACCTGCGCGAACAGAGTACCCGGCACTCGGGGGCCTGGGGTTACCCGAGACTGCCGGCCGGCCTGCTCGCGGATCCACAGCATGGCAAGGATGGGGCTGACCAGACCGGCGCCACCAGCGAACAAAAACAGACCGCGCATCACGGCCTCGTTTGGAAAGACATCTGGTAGAAATTGCAGCCAGACAGTACCAATGAGCATGCCTGCCACATAGCTCAACCCACCGATCTGGTTAAACCAACCGAATGAAACCGGCCACTGTTTTTCGGGAATATTCTCAATCAACAACGCCGAAGAAGTTGGCCCAACGGCCGTGCCCAACAGGGAACCGAAGAAGCTGTAGATCATCACCAGCGCGATCGAATCGGCGATGCCGGTGAGGATGGTGGAAAGCGAAAAAGCCAGCAGCCCAGCCAGCATGAATGGCAGCCGGCGCTGCATCCGGTCTGACAAATTTCCCCAGATGATCGAAGCCGGCGCGCTGGCCAGCGATGTCAGCGAAGCCACCCAGCCCACATCGGCCAGGTTACCGTTCAACACTTGGACGATGAACAACGGCGTGAGCGGGGCGATCAGCCCGCCGCCCAGCCGGTTCGGAATGAACGCATAGAACCACGCGGGAACATGATACGGCCGTTCGCTGGTCGTGGAAATGTTCGGCTGTGCTGGCGGCATGCAGCAGGTGTCCTGCTCTAATCCTGCTCGTCCTCGTCACCGGTGACGGGCATGGCGCCGAGCGAGACCTGCCGGTTGCGCCGCCTCACGTTTGCCACCAGCCGCGCAGCCGCCGCGAAACCCGCGGTGAACAACAACGCCGAGAAAGCCCCGCCGATCACCCAGAACCGGAGCATGGCTGCCGGTTCTGCGGCGCTCAGGCTGGCCTGCAATCCGGGCCAGGCCCCATCGCGCAGCGCGGTGATAAGCGCGGCCGCCGGCAGGATGCTGAGCAGCAGCCCAGCCACAAAACCCGCCAAGATTTCTGAACCAGATGACTGCTCGTAGGCTGGACGCCGCAAGGAACTGTATCGATTTTTCATGATTGCACCTGTAATCCCCGGCACATGAAGTGGATACCGGAGGTCGTTGCCATAGGATACCTGTATTCGGGATCATTGCAAAATCGCAGCCCCGGCACGCCGGGGCTGCGATCCGGTGACAAACTTATGCGCGGAATTCCTCGCGTTCCGCCAGGCATTCCTGGACATCTTGAACCCGCTTTGCCAGCCGGTCGGGAACAGACCCCGGTTCGCGGCGCAAAAACTTCTTGGGTTCCACGTCTTTGATGCGCTCCATAGCCCGTTCAGGCATGCTTTGGCGACCCGGGATCAGGCCCTTGGGCATGATGTCCTGCACTTTCGACAGGAACTTTTCGGGCATACTCTGCCGGCGACGTGGCAGACTGGGAACCGACTCGCGCACGTGGTGCAGGGTCTCGCGTGCATTGGGGACCGACTCACGCACGTTGTGCAGGGTCTTGCGCGCGCTGTGGAGCGTTTCGTGAGGATCCGGCAGCTTATCACGCGTCTTGCTCACGCGGTTGCTCACCGTTTTCAACGCCTCTCGGGCGCTCTTGCTGATACGCCGCTGCAAGCTGGGCTTTTCAGGCTTCAAGCGTGAGATCAGCCCGGCGATCAAACCCGCCGAGGTCAGGTCTGACACAAAGTTGCCGACGGTGCGGCTCGCGCGTCGCGGCAGGCTCATCTGCTCGCGGCGTGAGCGGAGATACAGCGCTATGCCAATCGGAAGGGCAGCCAGCATCAGCCCCCGCAGGGCCCATTTGGCAGCCGGATGAGTCTCCAGCCAGATGGCCTTGCTGTACATCCCCGGCTTTTTCCCTTCAACGCGATGGTATCCCTCGATATGCTGGTAGAGATTATTGGGGGCCTCCGGTCCTTTGATGATATCGGACTCCTGCGCTTTGAAAGCCACACTGCGTAGCATGGCGTCATTCATGCGCGGGGAGAGCCGGCGGCTGGCCTGGAAGATGGTGGAACCGCCCCCCACATTGAGATTGCGCACCGGGTGCGAGGCGGCATACACGATGGCGTCCGCCACGGATTTGGCCGAGTAGATGGGGGGCATCAGGTCCGGCTCGAACCCCAGCGTTGTCTTTGCTTTCTCAAAGAATGGCGTGCTGACGGTGGCGGGGCGGATGCTGGTGACGCTGATGGGATAGCCGTCGTGTTTCAATTCGACGCGCAGCGTGTCGATCAGTCCTTTCAGGCCGGCTTTGGAAGCCACATACGGCCCCTGGTAAGGAACCGGGACAACCGAATCGACCGAGCTGACGATGATCAGCGCACCGCGGCCTTCGCGTTTGAGGTGCGGCAGCGCCGCCTGAATGCCGTACATCGGGCCATGCAGGTTCACGTCCAATACACGGCGGAAATCATCCGCATTGGTCTCTTCGACTTTCGAGTACAGCGGAACGCCGGCAATATGCGCCCAGGTATCGATGCGGCCG